>JAITCK010000177.1 GCA_031283115.1 Cellulomonadaceae bacterium
GCCGTCGTGTCTCGTGTCACGCCCAGGTTCAACTCCTTTATCTGGCCTGACGCCGTCGCCAAACCTTTCCAGCAGTTTCCCTGCCGCGAGATATGCGAAGTGCACATGTGGCTTGGATTGTCCCCTCTACCTGCATCATCTGAGTTCTTGAGCGTAGCGGCAGCCATACGAATAGGTTTTATCCGTCGAGGGCAGCACTGTATTCGGCGAAAGCAGCATGTGGGCCGATGGACGGAGACCTGGCGTTCTCCCCCGTCATCGCTCGCTTATTGCAGCGTCGACGGGCGGGCTTCCAGGGGGATGACGGCCAAGGGTGTGTGGAGAGGGGAGCCGCTGCGGCCTTGACCCAGTTGCGAGGCGACAAGATGGACAGCGGTGACCGGCCAGGCGGGGCCACGGTAGATGGCCAGAGCGTGCGCCCAGGCGTCGAGCGGGGCGGCTTCCCGTTGGCGTTTGGATGACGGGCCGCGAGCGCCAGATCGTCTAGGCGAATGCCCGCGTGATGCGGAGGCGCGGGCCAAGGTCATGTGGGGGCGGCCTCCAGCATGTTCGTCGGGACGGAAGCCTGCCTCGGCGGCTGCTTCTTCGACGATGCGTGACAGGTGGCGTAACTCGTCGGTGCCGTCGGACACACCCGCCCAGAGGGTTCGAGCGCCGAAGGTTCCCCCGCCCGCTAAGGCAACATCGAACGGGCCGGTACTGCCGCCCGTCGCGGCAAGGGCGACAGCGAGAGCGTCAACGTAAGCGGGCACGGCACCGTCGGGCACGGCACCGTGGAAGGCGAGGGTGATATGCCGTTGCTCTTTGGGTACCCAACGCAGGCCCGGACCGTCGTCAGCCAGCAGGTCGCCCGTGACACCGGCCCCGCGCAGGCCACCCAAGGCCAAGTCAAGATGGTCGGACGCTTCGACGGTCGGGTAGACGGCGGTAAACAACCTCACAAGGGCGAATCTACAGGTCTGTCTGCCCGCTCGCCGTCGGTGCAGACGGGCGTCCGGCATGCCGCGACAGGCGACAGGCCGTCGTCGGCAACGACAGAACGGGCTAGTGACGACAGACGGACGGCGACAGGTGCAAGAGGACAAGCCCGCCCCTCCCCCACACCTCCCGGCCCGCCGCACCTGCTCCCGTTAGCCTGAGCACATGACTTCCACATCATCTTCTTCACGTCCCCGCCGCATCCTCGTCACCGGTGCATCGTCGGGCATCGGGGCTGCGACGGCCCGCCTGATGCGGGCGCAAGGCTGGGACGTTGTTGCTGCCGCCCGCCGCACCAACCGGCTAGACGCCCTCGCCACAGAAACCGGCGTCGAACCCTTCACCTGCGATGTCACGTCGGATGATGATGTGGCTGCCCTGGCCGCCCACCTGGAAGCGACCGGTGGTCTGGACGCTGTCGTCAACAATGCGGGCGGGGCTTTCGGCCTAGACCGGGTCGAGGATGCGGACGTGATCGGCTGGCAGCGCATGTACGACATCAACGTGCTGGGCACCCTGCGCGTCACCAAGGCCGTACTGCCCCTATTGCGGGCGTCTGCGCAGACCACGGGCGGATCAGACATTGTTGTCATCACGTCAACGGCGGCCCACGACACCTATGAGGGCGGGGCCGGATACACCAGCGCCAAGCACGCAGAACGGGTGTTGGGAACCACGCTGCGCTGGGAATTGGCTGGTGAGCCGCTGCGGGTTATCCAAATCTCGCCGGGGGCCGTGGCTACGGAAGAGTTTTCCCTCAAACGCTTCGGCGGCGACCAGGCCCGCGCCGACGCCACCTACGCAGGCTTCACCCCGCTGACCGCCGACGACATCGCCGACACTATCGCCTGGACCCTGACCCGCCCCGCCCACGTCAGCATCGACCAGTTGACAATCCGCCCCCGCGCCCAAGCCAACAACTGGAAAATCGTCCGCACCGGCGTGTAAAGGCCCGACGATTCTGCGGACAGTCGTTGACGCCGTCCGTCACCATCCAGTACCGTCAGTCGTAGGTCAAGAGTGATTGGCGATACGCCCTCCGCGTGCCAGTCTGGCAACCGCGCAACCTCGCGCACGGTGCCCCGGAGGAAGACCGGCCCTGCGGCAACCGCCGACGGGAAGCGCGAAGGGAGTCACCCGTGTACAAGAAATATCTGCACGCCGACGGCATCGTCGAGCAGAAACCGAACGCCACAGAACTGAAGAATGCTCGGCGCCGAGGCTTCACTATCCAAACACGAGGCCAACTGTGTGCGGCCTGTCTGGTCGGTGACTGGGGAAGAAACGGTATCAACTGGATGAACTTTCTCTGCAGTGACTGCATGTGGCTCGACCACGCAGTGACCCAGTTAGCTGGCGCCGAACCCAGTGCGCGGACTACCCGCACTGACCACAACCTTGCTACTGCCCGCTCCTTCCGCACCCAACGTCTCGCGCGTGTCTTCGCTCAGGCTGAAGCGTTGGGTGTGCCTACCCATGACGCGAGCGACCCCTACAACAGCACCGATACTTCTGCCGGTCTGGCCTGGGATGACATCACTCAATACGGACTCATTTCACGTTCGCACGAAGACCGGGTGATTCGTTTTGCTGAGTGGCTGGCCTACATCGACCCGGAAGCCTACGCAGCCCGTGCCGTTGTTCTCGCCGATGTTGCACCCCTCGCATCAGCTCTCGGCGCGCGCGAGCGCAGGTTCCGTCAAGGCGCTGCACGCCGTCAACTGTCCCGCGCTATGGATGACCTGCGAAAAGGATTCATGCTCATCGCTACGGCCCCTCATTCCCTCGTCGCCGCAATGAGTGACATCATCGCAAGCCATGTATCCCGGGTGAACCGCCGACCACCGTGACACGAGAGTGGGCGCCAAGGGGACACCTTCGGCTTTTTAGAGTCAGGCAGGGGCGACAACGCGGATTCCGTGGGCGGATGCGGCCTCAGCCAGCCGATCGTCGTAGGTGACCAGTCCGTCAAGTTCATCGCCGAGGATCATCGCGGCTGCAAGATGAACAGCATCAAGTGACCGCAACACAGCCGGGTTCAGTATGCCTGCATGTTCCATGATGGTTGAGGTCAGGGTGATGAGCAAGAGTCGATCCAGAACATCCCGTGCCGCGACCATCCGGTCAGGGGTGACGCGGCGCACTGCCCGGAACAGTTCGGTGCGGGCTAGGTCGCTGGATGCATGAGTATCGTTGCGACCGACCCAGGCCATCAGTGCGGGCGTCTCCGCTTCCGCGACAACGAGTTTGACCAGGGCAGACGTGTCGAGATAGTAGACCCCCATCAGTACCGCTCTGCTCCCCTCATGGCTGTCAGGGCATCGGTCAGACTGGGGCCAGATGGCGGAGCGGGCAGGTCTGCAAGCATGTTGCGCGCAGGTCGGGCCAGACCGGCCTCGCACAGGTCACTGATAACACTGGAGGTCAGCGGACTAATTTGCGCGACAGGCCGCCCTCTATCGGTGACAACAACCCGCCCATGCCGCGCAACCTTCTGGATAACCGCGGAGGCGTTCTGCTTGAGTTCCCGAATCCCCACATTCATGTTCTACAGAATAGCACATGGTGAAACGGGCGCCATTCAGCCGAGGCCACGCAAACTAGTGGACGTCGATGGCGACAGGCTCAGCAGCGCTTTCGGCCTCATCAGCAGACCGCATCCGACGTAACACCCAGGGGCCAAGCGCCGCAACAATGCCCGCGAACACCAGCGCAACCACGCCGATACCGCCGAAGAAGGGGCCTGGAGCCATGCCTTCTGTCGTCTGGACAAGTTGGGCGGTAATGGCTTGACCGGCAGCGGGGGCCAGGAACCACAAGGCCATGGCCTGCCCGCGGAAGGCTCGCGGCGCCAGCAGGGTGGTGGCGGCTAGGCCGACCGGGGAAATACACAGCTCGCCGACAGTTTGGATGACGTAGACGACACCCAACACCCAGGCGGGAGTTTGCCCGCCACCCGCCAGCGCGGAGGCTGCCGCGAGGAAAAGGAAAGACAGGGCGGCGAGGGCTAGGCCGATAGCGAACTTGTAGGGGGTGGCCGGGCGGTCTTTAGTGCGCACCCACATCCAGGCGAACAGGGGCGCCAAAAGGATGATGAAGAGTGGGTTGATGGATTGGAAAGATTCAGGGTTGATGGAATCCCACCAGAGGAAAGACAGCGTCGTATTGTCGATGGCGTAGTTGGCTAGGGTGGTGGCCGCCTGCTCGAAAATCATGAAGAAAAGCATGGCCGCAACAAAAAGCGGAATGTAGGCGACCAGGCGGGATCGTTCCGGCGCAGTCACTTTAGGCGACCGGTACATGAGCACAAAAAACACGATAGGCGTAATAAAAGCCAGCAGGCTCAGGGTGTCGACCAGCGCTTTGAGGCCAAACCCTTCATAGATAGAGAAGGCCGCGTCCACCAGCACAACGGCCAGAAGAATACCGCCAATAATGCGGGCGACAGCCCATCGTTCTTCCCGCTGGATAGGGTTGGCAATGTAGTCGCCTGCCCCGGCCAACAGTTTGCGGCCGCCCACAAAGCAGATGAGGGCGATAGCCATGCCGATAGCGGCGACAAGGAAGCCCGCGTGGTAACCCCACTGGGCTTTGACAGCACCGACAATGAGCGGCGACAGCAGGGAACCAATGTTGATGCCCATGTAGAAGATGGAGAAAGCCGACTGTCGACGGGGATCCCA
>JAITCK010000182.1 GCA_031283115.1 Cellulomonadaceae bacterium
GGGCACGGTGGAAGTCGTCGCCACGGTTGGGCTCGGCTTTGGCGTGGCGCATCAGCACCAAACGTCGAATGGTCACCGCCCGATGATACCGGGTAAGAATCCCGCCAACGGAACGGCGCCTAGCAGCCCAGCACGTGCACGCCAGGCTTTGCCCTGCGGCTGGGAATGTCCAGTTACTGACCCATAACGTGCACGCCGCCATCCACGTGGACAATCTCGCCGGTGGTAGCGGGGAACCAGTCAGACAGGAGGGCGACCACGGCGCGGGCGGTCGGCTCAGCAGAGGTGAGATCCCAGCCCAGGGGGGCGCGGCGGGGCCAGCCTTCCTCCATCGTTTCGAAGCCGGGAATAGATTTGGCGGCGGTGGTGCGGATGGGGCCAGCGGACACCAGGTTGGCGCGGATGCCGTCTTTGCCCAGGTCGCGGGCCAGGTAGCGGTTGGTGGCTTCCAGGCCAGCCTTGGCTACGCCCATCCAGTCGTAGACGGGCCAAGCGAACTGGGCATCAAAGGTGAGGCCCACTAGGGCGCCACCGTCGGTCATCAGGGGTTTGGCGGCAACGGCCAAGGACTTGTAACTGTAGGCGGACACTTCCAGGGCGACGGCCACGTCCTTCCATTCGCCGGCCAGGAAGTTGCCGCCCATCACGGATTGGGGGGCGAAACCGATGGAGTGGACTACCCCGTCGAGGCGGTCAATGCCGACGGCGCGCAGGGCGTCGGCGAGGCCGTCCAGGTTGTCTTGGTTGGTTACGTCGAGTTCGACGACGGCGGCGCGGCTCGGGGGACGCTTGGCGAAGGCTTGGGTCAGTTTGGCTTGGCGACCGAAGGAGCTGAGCACTACGGTGGCGCCTTCTTCTTGGGCTAGGCGGGCGGCGTGGAAGGCGATGGAGGAGTCGGTGAGCACACCGGTGATGAGGAGGTTTTTACCGTCAAGCAGTCCCATGATGGAGTCCTTTATATGTCTATGGAGCGTCGATGTGGTGGTGAAGCAGGGAAGGCCAGAGAATCAGTGGCCCATGCCCAGGCCGCCGTCAACGGGGATGACAGCGCCGGAAATGTAGGAGGCGGCATCGGAGGCGAGGAAGTGGACAACACCAGCAATCTCGCCAGTGGAGGCGAAGCGTCCGGCTGGGATAGCCGACTTGTACTGTTTTTGCGTGTCTTCGGGGAGCACGGCAGTCATTTCGGTTTCGACAAAACCGGGGGCGACCACGTTGGCGGTGATGCTGCGGGCGCCAAGTTCGCGGGTGATGGACCGGGCCATGCCCACCAGGGCCGCCTTGGTGGCCGAATAGTTGACCTGTCCGGCGCCGCCGTAGAGGCCAACGACAGACCCGATAAGGATGATGCGGCCGGTGCGTTTGCGAATCATGCCGGTGGAGGCGCGGCGGATGCAGCGGAAAACTCCCCGCAGGTTGACGTCGAGGACGGCGTCAAAATCGTCGTCTGTCATGCGCATCAGCAGGGTGTCGCGGGTGATGCCCGCGTTAGCGACCAGCACCTCAACGGGGCCGTGGTCTTTTTCGATGGCCGTGAAGGCGGCGTCGATGGCGGCAGAGTCGGTGACATCGGCAACGTAGCCGTGAACGCCGTCGGGCAGGTCACCGCCGCGATAAAGGGTGGCGACGGTGTCCCCGGCTGCGATAAAGGTTTCCGCAATAGTTTTTCCGATGCCGCGGGTTGCCCCCGTGACCAGTACTACTCGACCTGGGGTGCCGCCAGTGGCGGCAGAGGTGGTGGCCTGCATTTCAGTCATACCCCGACGGTAGCCGCCCGCCGCCCGCCGCCGCGCCCACGTAAGTCCACGCCCTCCCCCACCCCGCTTGTGGGTTTTCTACAAACGTTGGGGGGCTGCGGGAGCCACTAGACTTCTGAGGTGATTACAGGCCATTCAGTCGAGTTACGTATCGGCGCACGCACTCTGCTGCATCCGTCGAGTTTCCGCATCGGGGCCGGTGACCGCATCGGGCTGGTCGGGCGTAACGGCGCCGGAAAGACGACACTCACCAAATATTTGGCCCGCGAAAACCCCACTACTGAGACGGTAGCCCTGGCCGGGCAGATCGTCCGTACCGGCGATGTTGGCTACCTGCCACAAGACACGCAAGTTGTCGACGCCGACATGCTGGCCATGGACCGGGTGCTGTCAGCCCGCGGCCTCGACTACCTGGTACGGGCCATGGCAGACACCGAACAGTTGATGACCAGCGACAACCCCGACATCATGGCTGCCGCTCTGGACCGCTACCCCAAACTCGAAGCCCGATTCCTGGCTGCAGGCGGGTACGCCGCCGAATCGGAAGCCCATCGCATCACCGCCAACCTGGGCCTTGACGACCGAGTCCTGTCAGCCCGCATGGGCAACCTGTCCGGTGGGCAGCGCCGCCGCGTCGAGTTGGCCCGCATCCTCTTCTCTGGCGCCCCCACTCTGCTGCTTGACGAGCCCACCAACCACCTGGACGCAGACTCGATCACCTGGCTGCGAGACTTCCTCAAAGCCTATCCGGGCGGGTTCATTGTCATCTCCCACGACGTTGACCTGCTGCGAGTCTGCGTCAACAAGGTGTGGCATCTCGATGCTAACCGGGGCGAACTCGACCAGTACAGTCTGGGCTGGGACGCCTACCTGCTGGCCCGCGAACAAGACGAAAAACGGCGGCGGAGAGAACGCGCCAACGCCGAAAAGAAAGCTGCCGCCCTCATGGCGCAAGCCGAAACCATGCGGGCTAAAGCCACCAAAGCGGTGGCCGCCCAACAGATGATCAAGCGCGCTGAAACCCTGCTGCGCTCCACTGAAACGGAACGCAAAACCGACAAGGTGGCCAAACTTCGCTTCCCCACCCCAGCCCCTTGTGGCCGCACCCCCTTGACGGCGGAAGACCTGTCGAAGAGTTACGGGTCGCTGGAAGTGTTCACCGGCGTCGACCTGGCCATCGACCGGGGCTCGCGTGTGGTCATTCTTGGCTTGAACGGCGCCGGAAAAACCACTCTGCTGCGCATCCTCGCAGGCGTAGAACAACCCGACACGGGCGGCGTTGCCCCTGGCCACGGCCTCAAACTCGGCTATTACGCGCAAGAACACGACACCCTCGACTTGGGTGTCACTGTTGTTGAAAACCTCCGCCATGCCGCACCCGACCTGACCGACACGCAGGTGCGGTCAGTGCTGGGATCCTTCCTTTTCTCCGGCGACGACGCCGACAAACCCACCCACGTACTGTCAGGTGGAGAAAAAACCCGTCTGGCCTTAGCAACCTTGGTGGTGTCCAGCGCCAACGTGCTCCTGCTTGACGAACCCACCAACAACCTCGACCCGGCCTCCCGTGCCGAAATCTTGGGGGCGTTAGAAACCTATGAGGGCGCCGTCGTCATGGTCACCCACGATGAGGGCGCCGTTGACGCTCTCACCCCTGAACGGGTGCTTCTCCTGCCCGACGGCGACGAAGACTTGTGGACTGACAGTTACCGAGACCTCGTCACCCTGGCCTAGAGCGGGATCGGTTGCCAGCGGGGAACTTCGCCATCTTCGGGGAACTCTGCCATACGTGGGGTTACGGGATGCGTCCGTCGGCTTTCTGGTGTGGAATGGGCGATGAATCCCCTACCCCCGTTCCTCATGCCGGACAATGAAGCCTCGACACCGCATTTCAGCAGCCCTCATCCCATTCCTCCTGCTCCTGCCCCTAGGAGTCCCCGCTCACGCCGATGACGATCCCACCCCCGAGCCGACCGTCACCACCACCCCCACGGAAGACCCTTCAGAGCCACCCTGCCCTGAAGAATCAGAAGAGCCCTGTCCCGACCTCTCAGAGCCGCCCCCTACACCAACCCCCACGCTCGACCCCTCCCCGGAGGTTATTGCCGGGACAACACCCAAGTTGTCCTCTCCAGTGCGTGTCGGCACCAAGGTGACATCGGCCAGTGAGACCGGCTGGACGGCAGGTGCCGCGTTGGCCCGGCAGTGGAACATCAACGGTGCCCCCGTCAAAGGTGAGACGGGAACCTTGTACACCCCGCGCGACACAGACTATGGAAAAACTCTCACTTTGACCATTACCGGCAGCA
>JAITCK010000227.1 GCA_031283115.1 Cellulomonadaceae bacterium
CCTTCAACGACAACAGGGCGATCAGGGTGGACGAACACAGGTTCGTCCGCGAAACACCCGGCCTGCCAGTTGTAGCGGTAGTAGGTGGCACTCTGGCCTGTGACCAGCGGGGTCAGCACCTGTTCGGCCAGGCGGGCGGCTCCCCCGTCGGGGCCGTCCGCCCAGCCCTGGTAGAGGTCGTCCAGGTGAACGACCTGCGTTCCACCTGCTAGACCACCGTCAAGGGCGGCGGCCAGGGCGGCAGCAAGGGTGGTTTTCCCGGCACCGGACGGGCCGTCGATGACGACGATGGGCGCTTTCAGCATCACAGGGTCTATCACAGGGCCGGGTGGGACAGGATTTTGGCGGCGTCTCGGTGCTCAATCCCGGCATCCAGGTAGATGCGGCCTGACGGCATGTAGCCGAGCCGTTCGTAAAAACCGAGGGCTTGAATCTGGGCGGACAGCAGCACGGTGACGTTGCCGTACTGGTCGTGATGTTCGGCGACGGCAATGGCTTCCAGGGCGGCCATGAGCGCAGCCCCCACCCGACTCCCCCGCGCGGCCTGGGCTACGGCGACCCGGCCAATATGGACTTCACCCAGGTGGGCGGGGTCAGTCAACAGGCGGGCCGTACCGACGACGTCGCCGCCGTCAAGGTCGCGGGCGATGACGTGGGTGGTGGTGTCGGTGAAGTCGGCGTCGTCGACTTCTTCCCATGGGGGCACACCTTGTTCTTCAACGAAGACGACTAGGCGCAGGGCGAAGGCTTCAGCCAACTGTTCGGGGGTGGAGACCCGCTCGACGGCAATGTGGGGGGCAGCAGTCATGGTGACGGTGGCCTGGTGTCGATGATCGGGGCGTTGGGGGCGCCCCTGTTCAACCGGCGGCCTTACTCCCTTCCCGCAGAATGTCCAGGGCGCGTTGCAGGTCGGGAGCGTAGTTGCTGGTCACTTCCAGCCAGTCCCCTGTCACCGGGTGGTCGAATCCTAGGCGCACGGCGTGCAGCCACTGGTGGTTGAGACCCACAGTGGCGGCTGTGGTCGGGTCGGCCCCGTAGGTGAGGTCTCCGACTAAGGGGTGGCGCAGGGCCGTGAAGTGGACGCGAATCTGGTGGGTGCGGCCCGTCTCAATGTGCACTTCACAGAGGGAGGCGCCGGGCAGCATTTCGATGACCTCGTAGTGGGAGACGGCGTGGCGGCCACCGTCGAGCACAGCGAACTTCCATTCTGAGCCGGGATGCCTGCCGATGGGGGCGTCGATGGTGCCCTTCATGGGGTCAACGTGGCCTTGGGCTAGGGCGTGATACACCTTGAGGGGGGTGCGGTCTTTGAAGGCCCGTTTGAGCCGCGAATAGGCGACCTCACTTTTCGCCACCACCATGAGCCCCGACGTTCCCACGTCCAGCCGGGAGACGATGCCTTGGCGTTCTTGGGCGCCCGACGTGGCGATGCGATACCCGGCAGCGGCCAGCGCTCCGACAACCGTCGGACCTGTCCAGCCGACGGACGGGTGGGCGGCCACACCGGCAGGCTTGTCGACGATGACGAGGTCGTCGTCATCGTAAACAATGCCCAGGCCTTCGACGGGGGTGAGCCGTAGTTCTGCTTCGGGGCGGCGAACCTCGGGAATATCTACGTCCAGCCAACTACCTGCGGTCAGGCGGTCAGATTTTCCGACGGCGACACCGCCCAACATGACGCGACCGTCTTCCGCTAACTCGGCGGCCTGGGTGCGCGAGAATCCCAGCATCCGGGCCAGGGCCGCATCGACGCGCATCCCGTCCAGGCCGTCAGGGACAGGCAGGGTGCGGCTAGGCATCAGTGGCCCGCAGGCTCGTCGTCAACTACTGCCGGTTCCGCAGGCGCGTCGCCGCTGGTGTCAGCCTGCACGTCGGCAACTTCTGCCGGTTGAGCAGCGCCACTTCCAGGGTTCGCTGCGGAGTCCTTGGCGGCGTCCTTGTCACGTTTGCCGTCGAAGCCGATGCCCAGGAAGGCCAGCAACACGATGAGGGCGGCGGCGGCAACGATGGCGATGTCGGCGATGTTGCCAACAAACCAGTCGCTGTAGCCGATGAAATCGACCACGTGGCCTTGGGCGAGGCCAGGCTGACGGAAGATACGGTCGCCCAGGTTACCCAGGGCGCCACCCAGCATGAGGGCCAGCGCCCAAGCCCAAGCCTTGGATTGAATCTTGTAGATGACCCGCACGATCACCACCACCACGGCGATGATGATGACAGTCAGCACTGCCGTATAGCCGTAACCGATGCCCAGGGCAGCGCCAGGGTTGCGGAAGAAGGTCAACGTGAGGAAGTCGCCGATGAGGTGGATGGGGGTGTCACGGCCTTCTAGGGCTTCCACCGCCCACCACTTGGACAGCTGGTCAACAACCAGCACAAGGGCCGCGAGCAGCACAGTGAAACGGACAAGACTGCGCGGGCGGGCAGCAACAGTGGCAGTGGGGGACGTTTGCGTAGACATCGAGGCGATACTAGCGCAGTCCCTCACGCTGCCAACGTTACGGGGTCGCATCGTCCCTAGCGGCGCCCACTCTGGTCACCACCGCCGCGACAAAGCATTGCCGACACGCACTGCCCCTCTGAATACTTCCACCACACCGCTGCGCGGGCGTGCCTGATGTTAGCGGCGTTCCTGCTTGGCTTTGGCTTCGACGGACAGGGTGGCGCGCGGGAAGGCTTGCAGGCGGGCCTTGCCGATGGGCAGGCCGGAGGCTTCGCAGGTGGCGTAGGTGCCTTCTTTGATGCGGTCGATGGCGATCTCTGTTTGTTCGAGCAGGGCGCGCAAGTTGTTGACTAGGGCTAGGTCTTGGTCGCGTTCCAGGGCGCTGGACCCGTAGTCGGCTTGGTCGTCTCCAGCGCCGTCGCCTGAGTTGCGGAGTAGGTCGTGGAGTTCGCCGTCGGCAACAAATAACTCGTGGGCGAGGCGGTCGCGGTCGTCGAGCAGGCCGGAGGCGACGTCTTTGATTTCGGCCAGGGTCCAGGGGTCTTCACCGTCACGGACGGGAAAATGTTTGACGTCTCGGGCAATGTGCGGGAAGTGTTCGCGCAGCCTGCTGGCACGGGTAGGGGCCGCGTGGGCGGCAGGCGCATCCGTCGGCGCCAGTGTTGTCATGCCCATCGCAGAACCTCCTTGTCGTGCGCATTATTGCGTCATCCCGCAGGGTCACGGCGGCCCGGTCATTTTCGCTGACGATGCGATGGCGGCTGAGTAGCGGCGATGGATTTGCGCTCCAGGCCGCCTGCAGGCCGTCCGTTGACTGCAGGTCAGCACATGTAACCATGCGGGCATGGCAACACCCGCGTGCCACGCCGTGTTGGCGTGATACGCGGGTGTTGAAGGCGTAATGCGAAGCCGCGAGATCAGATCTGCGGATTGGCTGACCGGCTGGGCAGGTTGTTGCCGCGCTGGTCGAGTTCGCCGAGGAGGTTCTGCAGGAAGCCAGAAAGGCGGGTGCGGTAGTCGCGTTCGAAGATCCGCAGTTCGTCGATCTTGCGTTCCAGCAGGGACCGTTCCTGCTCGAGTTGGGCAAGGGTGCTGTTGGACTTCTCTTCGGCTTCGCGGACGATGCGGGCGCCTTCGTTCTTGGCTTCCGAGATGAGGCTTTCGTGCTGCTCTTGACCTTCGGAGATAAGGCGGGCCCGTTCTTCTTCGCCCATGCGGATGGTTTCGTCGTGCACCTTTTGGGCGATGCCCAGCATGGCTGCGGCCGATTCGGGGGCGGGTGCGGCCGGTGCAGCGGCGACGGGGGCGGGCGTAGGTTGCGCGGGCTCCGGTGCAGGGGCGGGTGCGGCGAGGGGTTGGCCTGCCGCTTCGGCTGCGCCTTGGCGGGAGGATTCGGCGAGTTTCTGTTCGGCGGCAGCGAGCTGCGCCTTGAGGTTCTCGTTCTCTTCGGTGAGCGCCGAGATGGTTCGGACAACCTCATCGAGGTAGTCGTCGACTTCTTCGACGTCGTAACCCTCACGGAACTTGGTTGCCGCGAACTTTTTGTTGAGGATGTCTTCTGCAGTCAGCAGCGCCATCGTTTCACCTCATCGGTTGAAGGGAGAATCCGGTCTTCCGTGACTCACAATACCGAACCATACGGCGCCTTGGCGTGCGACGACACGCGCCCGCCCTCTCTTTGTCACTTGTGTTACACGGTTGTAATCTTCGATCAGGGGTCAGTGGGGGCCAAAAGTGGACACAAGCCGCGCCGAAAAGCCGCTTCGCGTCACAGCGACTACCCCCAAAACGACAATCGTCATGTAGCGCAGATCACAGCCCTCATGTGGACATTTGGGCGATGCGGCGGCGCACGAGCCGGTCAATTCCACAGTGCTCACTGTCAAGCCTGCCCACCACCTACACGCTGGACAGCACCTGAGAGATGATGAGCACCAGGAAGAAAACAAGCATGAACCCGACATCAAGCCCCACGTTGCCGATTCGCAGGGGCGGGATGAAACGCCGGGCCAGTTTCAGCGGCGGGTCAGTCACCGTGTACACGCCCTCAGCCAGCACTAGGGCTGCGCCGCGGGGGCGGAAGTTGCCGCGCGCAAAAAAGCGCACCCAGTCCAACACCATCCGCACCACAAAACACAGCAAGTAGAGCCACAGGATGAATCCGGCAATGTGGAGAAGGGTGCGCACGAACGGAAGGGTACATGGCCGCAGTCACGACTCACCCCGGGTCTGCGCTGGATGCAACCCGGGGTGAGTGCGGATGTTTAGTGGAAGACTGCGGCCACACGAGGCGACCGCGCCACCGTCAACTTTGGTTGTAGAACTGTCCTCCGACGGGGCCGTCATTGTCGACGTCGTCTTCACCAAGGATTTCGACATGTTCGGGTGACAGCAAGAAGACTTTGGCGGTGACCCGTTCAATGGCGCCGTGTAGGCCGAAGATGAGCCCGGCTGAGAAGTCGACTAGGCGTTTGGCGTCGGCGTCGTCCATGTCGGACAGGTTCATGATGACG
>JAITCK010000154.1 GCA_031283115.1 Cellulomonadaceae bacterium
GGGCGTGAGCAAGGCGGGCGCCGCCTACGGCATCATCCTCGTCAAAGACAATGCCACCGGTGAAATGCTGGCCATCGCCGACTCTGGTTCCCCTGACCCTAACGACCGGTCCAGTAACAAGATTGCCCGCGGATCCCGGGCTGTGCAAGACACTTTCGAACCGGGTTCTACCGGCAAGGTCATCACCATGGCCGCCGCCTTGGAGACGGGCGTGTGGGCGCCTGACAGCCAGTTTGTGGTGCCTTTCAGTTTCACCACACCCAACGGGCAAACCTTCTCCGATTCACACGACCACCCCACTCAACGTCTCACCTTGGCGGGGATTCTCGCCAACTCGTCAAACACGGGTACCGTGCAGGTTGCCGAGAAGATTCCCCCGCAAGTCCAATACGACTACTTCCACAAGTTTGGCTTAGGCGATTACAGCGGCATCAACCTGCCTGGCGAGTCGCGCGGCAAGATCATCCCCGTGGGCGATTGGGATGGCCGCACTCGCTACGCCGTGACCTTCGGTCAGGCGCTCACTGTCAACGCCATGCAGGCTACCAACGTGTTCTCCACTGTTGCCAACGGGGGAGTCAGCGTGCCGCCCACCCTCATCCGCGGCACCCGGGCATCCGACTCTAACGACCTGGTCGCCCCCGAGCGCACTGAAGGTGAGCGGGTTATCAGCGAGCAGACGGCCAACACCCTGCTGCGCATGATGGAAGAGGTTGCCACTAGTGAAGGCACCGCTAAGGCGGCCGCTATTCCCGGCTACCGAGTGGCCGGTAAGACGGGTACCGCTGAGATTTGGCAAAATGGCGGGAAAACCATCATGGCCTCCTTCATTGGCGTGGCCCCGGCCGAAAATCCGCGCTTCACCGTGTCTGTTTTCCTCAAGTCCCCGCACTCGTCCATTTACGGTGGCGTTGTGGCAGCACCCGTGTTTAGCGAGGTCATGGGCTTTATCCTCAGTAAAGAGGGTGTCCCGCCCAGCACTCCTGCTGACAGCGCCGTCCCGCTGGAATGGTGATTCTTTTCTTGCCTTTCTGCGTCCGGCTTGTGGGCTTGCGTCGTGCGCGGGTGTCTCGGCGGGATAGGGTCTTCTTGTGACTTCCCCGGCGCGCATCAGACCGTCAGCCCTGACGCCCCGACCTGTGCGCGACCTGTGCACCCGGTTCGCTGTGACGCTTGCGCCCGCTGCGGTGGCTGACTCTCCCCGAGCCCATACCGCTACTGAGGTCTTCGAGCAGGTCACAGTCTCTTCTGTCGCATCGGATAACCGCGTATGTGCCGACGGCGACCTCTTTGTTGCCCTGCCTGGCGGTCACGTGCACGGGGCCCGATTTGCCGCCGATGCGGTGCGGCGCGGGGCCACCGCCGTCCTCACGGACGCTGCCGGATCGCAGGCCATTGCTGCCGACGCAACCATGCCACCTGGCATCCCCGTGCTCATCGCCGACGACCCGCGCGCCCTGCTCGGCCCCATCGCCGCCTGGGTGTTCGGCCAGCCAGCAGAAGCCCTCGACTCCTTCGCTGTGACAGGAACCAACGGGAAAACCACCACTGTTTTCCTCCTTGACCACCTGTTACGCGCATTAGGTGTCACTCCTGGCCTGGTGGGGACGGTGCTCATGCGGGCCGGGGACAGGGTGCTGCCGTCAACCTTGACCACCCCAGAAGCCGCCGACCTTCAAGCCCTCCTGGCCTCCATGGCACAAGACAACGTCACCGCCCTATCGATGGAAGTGTCCTCTCACGCCCTGGCCTTGCACCGGGTTGACGGCGTGGTTTTTGACGTGGCAGGTTTCACCAATCTCACCCAAGACCACCTTGACTTCCACGGCACCATGGAGGCCTACTTTGAGGCCAAAGCCCTGCTGTTCACCCCTGACCACGCCCAACGTGGCGTGGTCTGCGTGGATGACCGCTGGGGCGAGTTGATGGCCCACCGTGCCCTCATCCCTGTCACTACGGTGCGCACCCTGCCGGCCAGTCTTACCTCGCCGCCAGCAGACTGGGTGGTCAGCGATGTGGAACCTTACGGCACCGGTTCAGCCTTCACACTGACCTTCCGTGAAGGGCGCAGCCTGCGCACTCACGTGTCCCTGCCGGGCGACTTCAACGTGTCCAACGCCGCTTTAGCGTTGGTCATGGCCTTGCAAGTTTTTCCCTTTGACCGTGTGGCTGCCGCAGTAGAGGCGGCAGGGGGCATGGATGCTTCCGTGCCGGGCCGCATGGAAGTGGTGGGGGACAGCCCGCGAGTTGTCGTCGACTTCGCCCACAACACTGAAGCCCTCATGCTGGCCTTAGCGGCTCTACGTGCAACAACGCAGGGCAGACTTGTTGTTGTCACCGGGGCGGCAGGGGATCGTGACGCTGGGAAACGTCCCGCCATGGGGGCCGCCGCCGCCCAGGGGGCCGACATCGTCATCATCACCGACGACGACCCTCACTGCGAAGACCCGGCTGCCATTCGCGCCGCCGTGCTCGCCGGAGCCCGCGACGCTGCCGCCAGCAACGACCGACAGGTTGACGTGAGTGAAATCCCTGATCGCAGCGACGCCATCATCGCTGCCATCACGCAAGCCACCGCCTACGATACGGTGCTTGTAGCAGGTCGCGGCCATGAAACCATCCAAGAGGTTGCCGGTATCGAACACCATCTCGATGATCGTGAAGTGGCCCGCCAAGCCTTGCTGTGGCGGTCTGACAGAGCGTATCCGCCCCCGCAGGGCGCACAATGGTGAAGTGCCCACCCGAGCAGACCGAAACCACCGCAGTGAGCAGTAAGGGGAACACCCAATGATCGAGTTGTCAGCCGCCCAGGTAGCCAGCGCCACAGGTGGGCGCCCGGTTGCCGCCGTGGATGCGACTGTCACCGGCCCTGTGGTGGTGGATTCGCGCCTGGTTGAGGAAGGCTCGCTTTTTGTCGCCCTGCCTGGCGAACATGCTGATGGAGCCGATTTTGCTGCCGGAGCCGTCACCGATGGTGCCGCGCTCATCCTGGCCAACCGGGAACTTGCTGGCAGTGACGGCCAGCCCCTTCCTGTCGTCGTTGTCGATGACGTACAGGCGGCCCTCGGCGACCTTGCCCGCTATGTCATGGCGCGGGCGCGGGAACTCAACCCGGCCTTGCAGGTTGTCGCCATTACCGGATCTGTGGGTAAAACCACCACGAAAGACCTTATCGGCCAGTTGCTCACGGAAGGCCGGGACGGCTTTGGTGGGGAAACCATCGTGCCGGTGGGCTCCTTCAATAACGAGATCGGCCTGCCCCTGTCCGTCCTCAAAGTCACGGCCACCACCCAGTATGCGGACTTGGAGATGGGGGCCGACCGGCCCGGCGACATCGGCCATTTGGCCCGCATCGCCCCACCCAACATTGGCATCGTGTTGGCTGTGGGCACCGCCCACATGGAGGGCTTCGGCAGCCGGGAAGCCATCGCTGACGCCAAGGCTGAAATGCTGGCTGAACTGTTGCCCGGAGGTGTGGCCGTCCTCAATGCCGACGACCATCGGGTAGCCGCCATGACCTCTCGGATCGCGGACGGTCGCCGCGTGGTGACCTTTGGTCGGGCCGAAACCGCCGACATTTGCGCCGAAAACGTCTCCCTTGACCCCCTAGGGCGGGCCTCCTTCTCATTGTGCGTGCACGGCGGCGTGATACCTGATGTGACCGAACCACAACGGCACGCCGTTCACCTGCAGATTGTTGGTGAACACCACGTGTCCAACGCCCTGGCCGCCGCCTCTGCCGCCATTCTCGCGGGCATCCCTATCGACGTGGTGGCTGCCCGCCTCAGCGCTGCCCGCATCGTCAGCGCCCACCGGATGGCCGTCACCGAGCGGCTTGACGGCATCACCGTCATCGACGACGCCTACAACGCCAACCCTGAATCCATGCGTGCCGCCCTTCAAGCGGTCGCCACCGTTGCTGCCCGGGACCGCCGCAGTGTGGCTGTGCTGGGGGAGATGCTTGAGTTGGGCGATAACGCCCTGGCCGCCCACGATGAGATAGGCCGCTTGGCTGTCCGCCTCAACATTGGCTTACTGCTTGTTGTTGGCCCCGGTGCCCGCCACATTTTCGAGGGTGCCCAGCAGGAAGGGTCGTGGGGGGATGAGGCCGTCTACGTAGACGATGTGGATGCGGCCCGTATCCAGTTGGCTGCCCGCCTGCGGCCCGGTGACGTGGTGTTGGTCAAAGCGTCAAACGGCACCCGCCTGTGGCAGTTGGGCGACGATTTAGCCGACGGGATGCTGAGCCCTGCCGCGAGTTCTACCGTGAGTTCTACTGCTGAAACACACACCATCGAAGGTGAGGAGGTGAACGCCGCGTGATTGCCATACTTATTGCTGCCGGAATCTCCCTGCTGGTGGCCTTGCTGGGAACGCCAGTGTTCATCAGAATGTTGGAGCGACGCCAGTACGGCCAGTTCATCCGTCAAGATGGCCCCCAATCGCATATGACCAAACGCGGCACCCCCACCATGGGTGGCGTGGTCATTATTGCGGCCACCCTGGTAGGTGTGGGCGCATCCATGGCGGTGATAGGCCGTTTCCCCAGCGCATCCATGTGGCTGGCCCTCTACCTCATGGTGGGTTTGGGGGCGGTGGGTTTCGCTGACGACTTCACCAAGATTCGTAAAGAACGGTCTTTGGGGCTCACCCCGCGGGCGAAGATTATTGGGCAAGGGTTTGTCGGTATTTCTTTTGCCCTGTTGGCCTTGCAGTTCCCTAACTCGCGGATGCGCACGCCCGCAGCAATGCGTATTTCTTTCCTTCGTGACACTAACCTCGACCTCGCTTTTGCAGGGGCTACGGTGGGGCTCATTCTTTTTGTTATTTGGGCCAACTTTCTTATCACCGCCTGGTCTAACGCCGTCAACCTCACCGACGGGCTTGACGGGTTGGCTACCGGGGTGTCGCTGGTTGTTTTTTTGGGCTACGTGCTCATCGGTATCTGGCAGGTCAACCAGAGTTGTCACCGCATGTTATCCCCCCGCTGTTATGAGGTTCGAGACCCCCGCGACCTAGCGATTGTTGCCGCCGCTATTGTGGGGGCCTGCTTCGGGTTCCTCTGGTGGAACGCCAGCCCGGCCAAAATCTTTATGGGCGACACCGGGTCTCTGGCCTTGGGTGGGGCGCTGGCCGCGCAGTCCATTCTTTCGCGCACCGAGATTCTGGCCGTCATTCTCGGTGGCCTGTTTGTCATCATTGTGTTGTCCGATGTCATCCAAATCGGCTTCTTCAAAATGACTCGAAAACGTGTGTTCAAAATGGCTCCACTCCACCACCATTTCGAGTTATCCGGCTGGGGTGAAGTGACTATCGTCATCAGGTTCTGGCTGATTTCTGGGCTTTTTGTGGCCCTGGGTATGGGCATCTTCTACGCCGAATGGGTGGTGTCGTGACCGGTGCAGTAGAGCCTCGCCTGCCGCTACATGAGGCCCGCGTGCTCGTTTACGGTAGTGGAGTCACCGGTCAGGCCGTCGCCCGTGTTCTCCGCGACTGTACGGCAGGCGTCGTCATCGTCGCACCCTCGAATGGTGACCTGGTGCCCCCCGCAGACGACGATGGCCGGTCACTGCTGTTGGCCAGCGTTGACCTGGTAGTGGCCTCACCGGGCATCAAACCAGCCGATCCGCTGCTGGTTGCCGCCCTCGATTCGGGCGTGCCCGTGTGGAGTGAAGTCGAGTTGGCCTGGCGCCTGCGCGTGGATCGTCGCAGCGGGGGGGCAGGAGCGGGAGGTGCAGACGG
>JAITCK010000028.1 GCA_031283115.1 Cellulomonadaceae bacterium
AGCACGCGCAGGCCATCTTCACGCCAACCAGACGGCACCGCCTGGCGGACATCCTCGATGACACCGAGCACACCAACAACCGGGGTCGGGTGAATAGCGGAATCGACCAAGCCGGGGGCGCCGGTCTCGTTGTAGAGGGACACGTTTCCGCCGGTCACGGGAACGGACAGGTCTTGGCAGGCGTCGGCCAAGCCTTCGATGGCTTCCACCAGTTGCCACATGGAGTCCGGGTTTTCGGGTGACCCGAAGTTGAGGCAGTCGGTGACGGCCATAGGTGTTGCTCCGGCGACGGCCACGTTGCGGTAGGCCTCCGCGAGCGCCAACTGTGCGCCCGCTCGCGGGTCGAGTTTCGCGTACCGTCCGTTGGCGTCCGTGGCGAGGGCGACGCCCAGGTGGGTCGTCTCGTCCACGCGGATGATGCCGCCGTCGTCGGGTTGGGCCAGGGCCGTGTTGCCTTGAACAAAGCGGTCGTACTGGTTGGTCACCCAAGCTTTGGAGGCCAGGTTAGGTGAGCCGAGCAGTTGCAGGGCCGTTGCCCGCAGGTCGGCGGCGTCAGACGGCCTGGCCAGCGCCGCCGTTGTGTCGGCAACTAAAGCATCCTGCCAGGCGGGGCGGGCGTAGGGCCGATGGTAGGTGGGGCCTTCGTGGGCAACGGATCGCGGATCCACGTCCACAATGCGCTCGCCGTGATGGTCGATGGTCAGTCGGCCTGAATCGTTGACTTCACCGATGACGGAGGTTTCCACGTCCCATTTGGCGGTAATGGCCATGAAGGCGTCGAGTTTGGCGGGCGTGACGACGGCCATCATGCGTTCCTGGGATTCGGACATGAGGATTTCGCCTGCGTTGAGGCTGGGGTCGCGCAGCAGCACATCGTCCAGGTAGACGTGCATTCCGCCGTCGCCGTTGGACGCCAGTTCCGACGTGGCGCAACTGATTCCGGCTGCTCCCAAGTCTTGGATGCCTTCTACCACGCCCGCATGGAACAGTTCCAGGCAACATTCGATGAGCACCTTCTCCATGAAGGGGTCGCCCACCTGCACGGACGGCCGTTTAGCTGGCACACCATCCTCGAAGGTTTCCGACGCCAGAATGGATGCGCCTCCGATACCGTCGCCGCCGGTGCGGGCGCCAAACAAAATCACCTTGTTGCCCACACCTGAGGCGTTGGCCAGGTGGATGTCTTCATGCCGGAGCACGCCCACGCACAGGGCGTTGACCAGGGGGTTTCCCTGGTAGGATCCGTCGAACACGAGTTCGCCGCCCACGTTGGGCAGGCCTAGCGAGTTGCCGTAGCCGCCCACACCGGCCACTACGCCGTGCACCACGCGGGCCGTGTCGGGATGGTTCACGTCACCGAACCGCAGCTGGTCCATGACGGCCACGGGCCGGGCGCCCATGGAAATAATGTCGCGGACGATGCCGCCCACGCCGGTCGCCGCCCCCTGGTAGGGCTCGACAAAGGAGGGGTGGTTGTGGGATTCGACTTTGAAGGTCACCGCCCAGCCGTCACCAATATCGACGACGCCAGCGTTCTCGCCCATGCCAACCAGCAGGTGTTTTTTCATGTCGTCGGTGACGCGCTCGCCAAATTTTTTCAGGTGTATCTTGGACGACTTGTAGGAGCAGTGTTCCGACCACATTACCGAGTACATGGCCAGTTCGGCGGCGGCGGGACGGCGGCCCAGTAGGTCGCGGATGGACTGGTATTCGTCAGGCTTCAAGCCCAACTCGGCGTAGGGCTGAACTTCGTCCGGCGTCGCGGCAGCCCGCTCCACCGTGTCAAGACCAGAAGCAGGAACAGTGGCTGATGCGTCGTTAGGCGTCACAAGCGCCAAGTCTAGGGGAAGCCCGCAACCTTTCGACTACCTTTTGCCATAACATTGCTTCAGTTTTTACATCACCACAACAGGCCCGCACCACCACACCCACAACACAGCGCCCGCGACACAGCACCCGCAACACAGTGCCCGCAACACGGCACCCAGCCGCACACCAGCAAACCAGCACACCCATCGACGTAGGGGAAGGAGAACCAGTGGACACCATCCACGATGTCGTCATCGTCGGCGGCAACCGCCTTCCCTTCGCCCTGCCCGGCGGCAGTTACGCGCAAGCCAGCAGCCATGACATGCTGCTGGCCACCCTTGAAGGCCTCGTTGACCGGTTCGACTTGGCCGGTCAGCAGGTTGGCGAGGTGTGTGCGGGCGCCATCATCCTCAAATCCACTGACGTTTCCCTGGTGCGGCAGGTGGTTTTGTCATCCTCCCTGGCCCCCACCACCCCGGCTTTGGGTTTGCGTCAGGCTGGAGCCACCGGCCTGACAACTGCTATCGCTGTCGCTAACAAGATCGCTTTAGGGCAGATCGACTCCGGTATTGCCGGGGGGGCGGACACTGCCTCCGCCATGCTGGACGGTGGTGACGCCCGCCTGCACCGCCCACTGACAGACTCCCGCGCTACAACCATGCCCCGCAAGCCTGCCGTGCTGGCTCGCCTGCGCCGCGTCGGTCACACCACCGGTCACGCCGCCGACTCTCACCTCCTTGACGAGCAACTCACCGGCATGTCGATGGGTGAGCATCAGGCCATCACTACGGCCCGCTGGGGTATCACCCGGCAGGCGCAAGATGCCCGGGCTTTGGCCTCCCACCAGGGATTGACTCACGCCTGGGATTCGGGCCTTCTTGACGACCTGTCCACCGAATTTATGGGCTTGACCCGCGACGAACCCCTCCGCCCTGACGTCACGATGGGACGCCTGGCGCAGGCCCCTATCGCCTACGGAACAACCCTGCCCAATCCGACGATGACCGGCGCCAACGCTGCACCTCTCGCTGACGGCGCCAGCCTCACGCTCCTGTCTAACCGGCAGTGGGCTAGTGATCGTGGCCTGCCCATGCTGGCCCGCCTAGTTGACTCTCACACGTCTGCCGTCGACTACGTTCACGGCTACGACGGGATGCTGCACGGCGGCACCTATGCGGGAGCCCACCTGCTGGCCCGTCACGGTCTCACCCTTGACGACATTGACGTGCACTCCATCCACGAGCCTTTCGCCGCCACCTTGTTGACGACGTTGGCCGCCTGGGCTGACGTCGACTACTGCCGCGACGTGCTGGGGCTAGACGCCCCCCTCGGCTCTGTCGACCCGGCCAAAGTCAACCAGTTCGGGTCTGCTCTTGCTGCCGGCCACCCGCCTGCTGCAACCGGCGGGCGAGTCCTGGCCATCACAGCAAAAATGGTCGCCCACCATGCCGCCAACAATCCCCACCTGGGCCGCCCGTCGCGTGCCCTGGTCGTACTTTTCGGGGCGGGCGGCATCGGCGTTGCTGCCTTGCTGGAGTCCCTGCCATGACCTCCACTTCGATCTCCATGTCCAGCCTCGCGCTTCTCGCCGACGGCGCGCTCACCCCTACTGCGGGTGCCTCAGCTGCCTCACTGCTGACCGCTACACCGTGGGGACCGCCACCAGATTTCACGATCGAAAAACTTCCCTCCATACCCAGCCTCACAGGCTTGTATGCGAAGAAGACCGCCATTCAGGCTCTCCGCATCGTCACCCCCGGCATGGGTTCCTACTCGGGCACGGCCCCCATCACCGCCCCCAAAACCGCCTACCGGGTCAGCGGCATCAACACGGTAGGGCTGCGCAACAACCTCCGCGACTATCAGCGGCTGATGCGTGAACCTGCCAGCGACACCATGTCTGCCGGCTACCTGCACATCCTCGCCTACCCGGTGGCCGCCACCACCA
>JAITCK010000043.1 GCA_031283115.1 Cellulomonadaceae bacterium
GTACCGTCCTTCTTGATGATGCTGGCGTGGCCGCGTCGTCTTCCGCCCAGGTGGCTGCTGGGGGTGCTGGTGGTCGGGGGCGCGGCAAGGCGACCGCTATCTCTTTGGAGATTGCCGACTCTCCTGCCCGGGTTCTCCTGTCTTCTACTGGCCTGCTGGCAAGGGTTCCTGACGCTGAGCTAAGCGACTCGGTGGTTGACCAGTCACTTCTGGTGGTTGACCAGGGAAGCGATAGTGGCGATGCTGGGCCAACGGAGGCTGCTACTGCTCCTGTCAACCCTTTGCGTCAGGGGCGGCGGCAGCCGCATGACGCCTTGACTAGTGCCGTGTCGACGACAACGCGGGCTGACGTTGGCCTGATTACTAGTGCTGGCCGTCTGTTGCGGCTGCCGGTGATGGAGCTTCCGGCTATTCCGCCCACGGACGGGGCGCCGTCTTTGGCGGGCGGTATTCCTGCCGTGGAACTGGCTGACCTTGCTCCCGGTGAGTCTGCTGTTGCGGTTGTCAGCCTGGCCGATGACGCGCCGACGGTGGCTTTGGGTACCCGTGAGGGTGTGGTCAAGCGGGTGGTGGCTGGCGATGTGCCCAACAACAAGGATGAGTGGGAGGTGATCGCCCTCAAAGACGGCGATGCGGTGATTGGTGCTGCTCCCACCGGTGATGATGACGAACTCGTGTTTGTTGCTTCTGATTCGTCTCTGCTGCATTTCGGTGCGGCGGCGGTGCGCCCGCAGGGCCGGGCTGCTGGCGGTATGGCTGGCATCAAATTGGCTGCCGGTGAGCGGGCTGTCTTCTTTGGTGTGGCTCCGGCGGCTATCAGGCCGGAACTTGTGGTGGTGACGGTGGCTGGTTCGTCGTCGGCTTTGGATGGTTTGAGTGGCGGCACGGCCAAGGTGACTCCTTACGAGTTGTATCCGGGTAAGGGCCGGGCGACGGGCGGGGTTCGGTCGCAGCGGTTCCTCAAGGGTGAGGACACTCTCACTGTGGCGTGGGTGGGTGAAGGTCCGGCCCGGGCCGTTGATACGGCGGGGCATCCGGTCGATTTACCCCCCAACGACATGCGCCGCGACGGTTCCGGCCAACCCCTCATTTCACCGGTTGCGGCTATCGGATAATCCCCGTGTGGATGTGTCACCGCTGACTCAGCAGGAGCTAGATGGTTTAGTTGGCATTGCGGCGCGCCTGTGTAAAGCCATTTCTTCTGTGGTGGTGGCTCCCCCGGAACTGACCGAATTGACTGTGGCCACCCTGCTGGCTGGCGGCCACCTGCTTGTTGAGGATGTGCCGGGCGTGGGTAAAACCACTTTGGCTAAGGCTTTGGCTCGCACTATTGATGCCCCGGTGGGCCGTATTCAGTTCACCCCTGACCTGCTGCCTTCTGATGTGACGGGCGTGAGTATTTTCCGCCCTGCTACCGGCGAGTTTGAGTTCCGGCAGGGTCCTGTGTTCAACACGGTGGTTATCGGCGATGAGATCAACCGGGCCTCCCCTAAAACCCAGTCTGCTCTGCTGGAGTGTATGGAGGAGGGTCAGGTGACGGTGGATGGCACCACCTACCCGCTGCCTCAGCCTTTCCTTGTGGTGGCTACGCAAAACCCCGTGGATTTGGAGGGCACTTATCCGCTGCCGGAGGCTCAACGTGACCGTTTTATGGCCCGCCTGGAGATCGGTTATCCCACGCCGGACAATGAGTTGGCCATGCTTGACCGGATGGAGGCTTCCAACCCGTTGGACGCCTTGACTCCGGTCTGTTCGGGCGCTGACGTGGAGCGGCTTGTTGCTATGGTGCCGCACATTTACGCCGCTGACCCCATCAAGCGGTATGTGCTTGATCTTGTTCATGCCACCCGTCAGGATCCGGCTGTGCGTTTGGGGGCGTCTCCGCGTGCCGCCTTGCAACTGTTGCGGGCTGCTAAGGCGGTGGCTGCTATGTCGGGCCGTGACCATGTGTTGCCTGATGATGTTCAGTCGGTGGTGACTCCAGTGTTGGCTCACCGGCTCATCTTGCATGCTCACGAGCGGGCTGCCGGGGTCACTGATGCGTGTATTGTCGCGGCGATTGTTGCTAAGACGCCTATTCCTTCGGCGAAGCTCGTGTGATGCGTCGCCTGCGGCAGTTGGCCCTGCGTCCCGTGTTTTTTCCCACGCCTGAACTGCGGGGGGCGGGTCTGTGCCTGCGTTTGACGGGGCGCGGCTGGGTTGTTGCGGTTGTTGGGGCTGTGCTGGGGGTGGGTGGCTGGCTTTTTGACGTGCCTGATGTCACGGCTTTGGGCGGGGCTGGCCTGGCTGCCGTCGTCACGGCTGCCGGTCTCACTTACGTGACTGTCCGACGGGATTCGCGTCCGGGCGTCATCACGGTGCGCCGTACTGTCCATCCTCACCCCATCGTCCGGGGGTCTGCGGCGGCGGTGACTCTTGACGTGTCGTCGGCGCGCCCACGGGTGGCTGCTGCTCTCGCGTTGGGCAGTCTGGCTGTCCTTGAACCGGCTGCTTACACGATCACTCCGCCTGTTCGTGGCCGTATTGCCTTGGGGCCAGCCCAGGCCACCCGCATGGACTTGCTGGGGATGGTGCGGGTCACCTGCCTCATCGGTGATGCCACGCCGGTGACCGTGTGGCCCTTGCATCGGCCTGTTCCTACAGCCCACTTGGCTGGCGTCTATGAGGCGCCCACGGAGGTGGCCTCCCCTTTGCGCCTGCGTGAGGGTGGCGTGGATGATGTGGTGTTGCGGGATTATGTGCCCGGTGATGACCCTCGTCGCGTCCACTGGCCTACTTTCGCCAGGCGGGGAAGTCTCATGGTGCGTAGTGAGGATGACGGCTCCAGGGCTGCTGATCTTGCCCCGGTGACCGTCTTTGTTGACCCGGCACTCTTGGCCAGCAGCGGCGGCATCGGCGGGGCGAGTGCCCGCAGTGGTGGCAGTGCCCGCAATAGCGGCAGTAAGGCTCGCAACAGCATCGGGGGCAAGCAGGGTGGCACCGGTGCTGAAGAGCAGTGGGTCATGGATGATGCCGCCTCTCTGGCCTGTAGTTTCGCTCAGGCGGGCCATCCCACCCGTCTGACGGATAGCCTGGAACGGGGCACCCACACCCGGTCGGTCACGGAGTTGCTTGACACGGCGGCCATGCTGGGCCACAGCCACCTGCCTATGCTCACTGGCCCCAGGCATGACCCCATCACCATTACCGTTGACACCCCGCTCAACTTGGGGACGGCGGCATGATGAACCAGGTTGAGACTTTCCCTGCCTCCCCTGGGGATTATGTGCGTGATGCGGTGGGCACCCTGCTGTCTGCCGTGGCTGTGCTGGTGGCGGCCACGTCCCTTTTCCCGGTGATCGCCCATCCGTGGCTGATGGGTACGGCTTTGACGGTCATGCTGGTGGCTGTGGCCTGCGCTTTGACGCGGGCGTTGCTCCCCAAGGTTGCCCCTCGCCTGGGCCGGGGCTTGCTGGCTCTTGTGCCTACGGTGGGTGGCTGGCTTGCGGCTATCTACCTGTTGGTGGTGGTTTTTGGTGGGCCGCCGGGTGCTTGGCTGCCCACGGGGGCTGGTCTGCGCGCCTTGGGCGGGCACGCGCAGACGGCCTTGGCTGCTTTTTCGTTGCAGCGCATCCCTATTGAGCCGACTCATGCCGTGGTCATGGTGGTGGTGGCCGGGGCCATGCTGGCTCTCATCCTCACCGACCTGTGTGCGGTGGCCTTGCGTAAGCCCTTGCTGGCGGTTGTTCCGGTGGGTGCCCTGTGGGCGCCCTCCCTGGCTTTGACGGGCCGGGTCGCTCCCGGGGCTTTGGCTGGCACGGTTGCCTGCCTGGTTGCCCTGCTGGCCACCAGGCAGGGTCGCACGCTGCCTCGGCGCCTTGTACGACGGGCTGCCCGCCAGTTTGACACAGAAATCTTGCCTTCTGTTGGCGGCCTGTCGGTCTCCCGGGTGGGGGCGCTGCCTTCTGCTGGTTCGCCGTCTGTCGCATCGTCTTTTGCTGGTTCGTTTGCCGATTCGTCGTCGCTGCGGGTGTTGCCGCTGGCCCGACGGCGCCTGCCGGGTGCTGCCACCGCTACCACTGCGGTGACGGCCTTGGTGGTCACGGCTTTGGCTGTCGGTGCGGGCCTGCTGGTGCGGAGCAACCCCCATCCTGATCCTTGGTCTTTTGCTGAGGTGTACGAGTCTGTCAATGCGGGCGGCGGCGGCGGCATGTCGGTGGGGCATGAGGTGGAGTGGGGTGCCACTTTGGGTTCGCGCACCCGCACGCCAGTGTTCCGTTACACCACGCAGACGGGGAACCGGCTGGATGTCCTGCGTGTGACCTCCTTTTCTACCTTCGATGTGAGGGCGAATTCGTGGTCGATGGGCCAGAGTTCTGGCCAGAGCACCGACAGCTACCAGACTTTAGACGACTGGTCTTACCTCAACACGCCGGGTTACAGCACCATCTTCTTTCCGCAGGGCGTGGAATGGCGCAGCACCAACGGTGGACCTCAGCGGCCTGTCGTTCACGGTGGGCATCTCAGTGAAGAGCTTTTGCCTCGCACAGAATCTGGGGAGGTTGACTGGAGCGTCCTTGATGACGACAACATTTGGGATTACATCGAGTGGGATCCGTGGGAGCCTGGCGTTATTGCGCCTAGACATGCTGTTGACCGGGTCACGTTGACCATTGACGCCTTGCAGGATGTCCGCGTGCCTATGCCCATTGAGCCTTTTTCTTTTGTTCCCCGCATTCTTCCGGGGGTTTTGTACAACGAGGCTCGCGGTGATGCTATGCGCCGGGATCGCACCGAACGTGGCGAAGAGATCCTTTTTGACATGACGGCCCGCAACATGGATTCCGTCTTCCTCAACATGGTCACTTGGGAGCATATGCGGGAGCGTGTCCCCGCTGCCGGTTTGGTCTGGGATCCCGGCACTCACACCAACACCGTGCCCACTTTGGCTGTTCCTCGTGGCGTTCATTTTCAAGATATTGTCGATTACACGGCCCGTATTGTCGATGATGCTGGGGCTGCCACTCCGTTTGAGACGGCTGTAGCTATTCAAAACTATTTGGCTGATCCCACCCGTTTCAGTTACCAGTACGATCCTCCGGCTGTTAGCACGGGCGACCCGGTCTGGGATTTTCTGCAATATCGGGCCGGGTATTGCGTGCACTTTGCCACCGCTATGACCCTCATGGCCCGCACCCAGGGTATCCCTGCCCGGATGGCTGTCGGCTTTTTACCTGGGGAGCCCACCGGCAATGACAACGAGTTTGTGGTGCGTCAGCGTGACGCCCACGCCTGGCCGGAACTGCATTTCCCTGGGTTTGGCTGGGTGCGTTTTGAACCGACCACTTCATCGGTCGCCTATGCGACGCCCGAGCACTCCCCTCAACTAGCGGAAGACTACGAGCCTGCCCAGCAGGAAACCGTTGCGGCGGATGCCGATGAGGTGGAGGACGGCACCCCTGACCTGGCCGACACTGGCGCTGATGCCGCTACGGCAGACGGTGATGACGTCAGCCATGATGACCGCAGCCTGTGGGCTTCCGTCGCTGACCTGCCCTGGTACGCCACCGCGCCTGCTGGCCTGCTGATTGCCGGGATTTTCGCCGTCATCCTTGCGGGCGCCTTGCTGGGGGTGGGGTTGCGCGTGTGGGCTAGGCGGCGGCGCGTTGACGATGACGCCGAACTCACGTGGCTGCGCGCCCTGCACGTTTTGGCCCGCCACGGCATCGGCCTGCCGCCGTCGGCCACGCCCCTGCAAGCCCCC
This sequence comes from Cellulomonadaceae bacterium, assembly GCA_031283115.1. Lineage (GTDB taxonomy): Bacteria > Actinomycetota > Actinomycetes > Actinomycetales > Cellulomonadaceae > Xylanimonas. Next base: position 5,744 of record JAITCK010000043.1, read on the forward strand.
CGTATCGCGGAAGAGGCTTGGCAACTCAAGCATGGCCAGCCCATGCCTGACGACCACCGCGACAGTCTGGCGACTGCTGCCGCCAGACTGGAAGCGGCCCGCTACCAGCCCTGACAGTGAATGTCGGCGACTGGCAGGGCCACTCTAAGAGAGTGGCTGGCGGGGGGTGCCGGGAGAGGGTCAGGCGAAGGATCCGCCGCAGGCGCAGGTGGCGCCGGCGTTGGGGTTGTCGATGGTGAAGCCTTGCTTGTCGATGGTGTCGGCAAAGTCGACGGTGGCGCCGTCCAGGTAGGGCACAGACATTTTGTCGACAACGAGTTCTACGCCGTCGAAGTCGCGTAGGGCGTCGCCGTCGAGCAGGCGTTCGTCAAAGTAGAGTTGGTAGATGAGGCCGGAGCAGCCGCCCGGCTGTACGGCGACACGCAGGCGGAGGTCGTCGCGGCCTTCCATGTCCAGCAGGCTGCGCACCTTGTTGGCGGCGGCGTCGGTGAGGATGACGCCGTGGGTTGCCGTGTCGGTGGCCGTTGAGGTCACGGTGTCAGCGGTGGGGGCGTCGAGTGTTGCGGTGTCGGTCATGGTGCCAGGGTACGGATCATGTCAACTCTGCTTGCTCCGTCTGGCCTGCCTTGCGTGTCCCAGCAACCTGAATGAGTAGCAGGGCTTCGGCCAGTACCGCGTTTTTGAGGTCGCCTAGGTCAACGGATTCGTTGGCGCCGTGGGCCCGCGAGTCTGGGTCTTCCACGCCGGTGACCAGGATGGAGGCGGCTGGGAAGGCGTCGAGTAGGTCGGCGATGAAGGGGATGGATCCGCCGATACCAATGTCTACGGGGTCTTTGCCCCAGGCGGCGGCGAAGGCTGACCGGGCTGCCGCCATGCCGACAGAGTCGGAGTCGGCTGCCCAGCCGCGCCCGTTTTCTTTGGGCGTCCAGGTGACTTTCGCCCCGAAGGGTGCATGTTTGGCCAGGTGGGCGGCTACGGCTTGGCTAGCTGCAGCCGGGCTTTGCCCGGGGGCCAGCCGTACTTGCAGGGTGAGGCGGGTGTGGGGGGTGAGGATGCCTGCTACCTGTTCGGTGGGGGTGGCGTCGATGCCGAGTACAGCCAGGGAGGGTTTGGCCCACAGGCGCCCGGAAATAGACCCGGTTCCGGCCAGTTGGGTGTCGGGGAGTACGCCTGCTTCGGCACGGAATTTGGCTTGGTCGTAGTCGATGGCCGGTTCCGGGGAGGTGACTAGGCCGTCAATGGCGACGGTTCCGTCGGCGTCGTGCATGGTGGCGATGAGGCGGCAGGCGACCGTGTAGGCGTCGATGAGTGGCCCGCCGAAGAGTCCGGCGTGTACGGAGTGGTCGAGCACGTCAATGTCGATGCTGCCTTCGACTACGCCGCGCAGGGAGGTGGTCAGTGCGGGGGTTCCGACGGCCCAGTTGGCGGAGTCGGCGACAACGATGACGTCTGCTTGCAGGTTGTCCCGGTATTTGTTGAGGAAGTTGCTGAAGGAGGGTGAGCCTACTTCTTCTTCTCCTTCGATGAACACGGTGAGGCCCACGTCGGGGAAGAGTCCGACGGCGGTGAGGGCGCGCAGGGCGCCCAGGTGGGCGATGATGCCGACTTTGTCGTCGGCGCTGCCGCGTCCGTACATGCGTCCGTTGATGACGGTGGGGGTGAAGGGGTCGGTGTCCCAGCCTTCGCCGGGGGGTTGCACGTCATAGTGGGCGTAGAGCATGACGGTGGGGGCGCCGGGTGGGGCGGGCTTGCAGGCGACTACGGCGGGCGCGCCGGGGCTGCCGTCGGGGCGGGGGGCTCGCAGCAGTTTGATGTCGTCGATGCCTGCCTCACGGAAGAGGGTGGCGACGGCTTCGCTACAGGACACTACGAAGGCTTGCTGGTAGGCGTCCGCTGAGATACTGCGGATGCGCACTAGGGCTTCATGGTCTGTTTGGAGGGCCGGGAAGAGGGCGTCTACGTGCCCGCGCAGGCGGTCAACCAGGGCCGGGTCGATGGCTGGCGCGCTGGCGGAGGGTGTGGGGGTGTGTGCGGCTTGGTCGGTCACACGGCCACGCTATCCGCGTCTACCCTCCCCCGCACCCGCGACGCCGTCCGCGTGCAGGTGTTGTCAGTCGTTGAGGTCATGTTGGGCGATGGTGATGATGTTGTGGCTGGCTGTGCCGTGTCCGCTGGTGTTGGGCAGGCAGGTGAGGATGACTAGGCGGTGGGTGATGGTGGGGTTCCACAGGTTGGTGTCGTTGGCGACGGTGGTTTTGTCTGCCGTGTAGGTGTTGGTGACGGTGTAGGTGGTGCCGTCTGCGGTGATGGTGTCGCCTTCGGTGAGGCGGGGTTGTCGGGTGGTGGTGTCGGCGAGGAGGTTGCCGGGGGCTCCGCTGCCGGTGTGTAGGGCGTGCATGGCAATGTAGACGGTGCCTTCGCTGGTGTGTGAGGGCGGGTAGCCGTGGTTGGCGAGTATGTAGGCGGCGTCGTTGCCGGGTGGGTTGACTGTCCGGTTGTCGACCATCATCGCTGACAGGGGAACGTTCAAGCCGACAGCGTCAAGGATCAGGCGTGGCCCGGCAGGTGATGGGGAGGCTGCAGTCGCTATCGGTGTGGCCGCCTGACTGTCAGTGGAGCCTGTGGAGTTCAGCCGCCAAGCTCCCAACCCCAGCAGCAGGACGGTCGCAACAGCGAGCACCCCAATTCCCAGCCCATGCGAACGCTTCCGGTTTGGCACGTTCTCCATAACGTGAATCATCCTCCCGTCACTGCCGCCCATCACACCGAAATGACAGTTACACAGAAAACCTGACAGACCCCAAGGTTCCTGTTAGTCCTTGTGTGAAGGCTCCTTTGGCTGAGTATCATCCATTGTCTCCTGTTACTGCGTAGGTAGCGAGGGCGCCAGTTCCTCCAACGAGAGCGCCCCGACAACTGCAGCGGCGACGCCACGGGAGTCTAATCAATCCACGTGGACTATGTGACGCTAGATATTACTCTGAATGATGAGGTTCCACGCGCAACTCCAACGAGGTAGTCGGGTAAATACAATAACCAAAAATCTTCTTTCAAACGTTTCATGTTAGATGTTGCCACAAGTGACACTCCTGAAGAAAATCTCATAACTGTACCTAAGTCGTGATTGCGAATAGTGGAAGTGGTGCAACACGCTGAAGTAATAAGCCTAGCACCATTATTCATTATATCAAGACTGTCGTTAAATGCAATCGTTTGACGAGTTGAACGAATTGACCAGTTTGATTCATATAACCAAAGAAGATAATCTCTTCGTTGATATCCATCAGTTTCTGTATGCACATCCCCGAACTCTAGTGTCAGGAAACTGCCTATTCCAATCCATGCGACGTGGCACTCCAGCCCTTGAATCAATCTCAACATTTCCCTTGCTTTCTTCCAGTCGTTTATCATTTCCAGTATCTCATAATTTCTAATAATTCATCTAATATTTGTTTATACTGTAATCTTGATCGTACATCTCCCGGTGAAGTCTTTCTTTCTGACTCTTTGGCACTGTCTTGCCAGTTTTCCTTTGTGCCACTTTTATTGCATCCGAAATCTGTTCAACCGAAACAACTAACCGCCTGAAGAAGGCTTCTAGTTCTACCTTATTATTTACTACATTGAAATCTAGATCCTTTCCAGGTTCGAGCAAACGTTGATAACCACACGTAAAACGCATATATCTTTTATTCCCTACACGCTCCTTACGCAATAGTATTACATTCTTAAATTATCTCGATTTATTACTACTAAATCATTTCTCGTCTTTGTATCGAGAAAGCACTGCACGTACTTCTTTCCCGATTACCGGGTCGTCAATATAGTTACGAAGAAAATCTCGCCCTTCTTTCTGGCCATGACGTGATATTGGTCTTACAAAAAAAATTCGAGAATCACCTTTTGTACCATCCAAAGCTAACTCCATCAATTCTTCGAGAACTTCACGAGACGACGCTCTATACATCGCACTTGCCGCCGCACTCTCTTGGATTTCCGAGGATGATTCTAAGTAGATTTTCTTTAGTATTTGCCAATATTTTCTGACCTGTTTTGATGAAAGTAAACCTCCCAATCCCACCATTATCATATCGGAATATCCTCCTATTTGGAGATGTTTTAGTAGGACAGGAATGGTGTCAGGAGGAACATTGCCTTTATTTGCTAAGTCATATATGGAGGTTACGGAATATCCCAGCAATGCGAGGTCATTCAGTATTATGTCTTGCGATTTACGTTCATCTTCAATTTGAGATTCGTGATTTTTATGCAGATCTGTAGTAATTTCACTTCTATCATAAACAACTCGTTCTGTCACATTCTCATATTCTATATTCATTCGACCTGAATCAGCACGACGTTTTCTGGTCATGGAATTCTCCTCAGATTCACTGTTCCATTATCAACCAATTCCTGCAATTCTTTGGAAAGTGTTGTCTTCGTATTTACATCTCCGCCTCTCACAAATAAATCGAATCGAAGACCATATTTTTGCGAATATGCAATTTCGTCACGCAACTGTTCTGTCAAGGCCTGATATTTAACATTTTTGACTTCAGTCAACACTTTATCTGTGAGGCCATCCGGAATTCGGACCTTTCCGTTTAAGTTTATCGGAGTTTTTGGCCCTATATCAAAGGCATCCTGCACCGCTTTTTCGCCTGCTTGGCCGAGATTTACCGGACCGACTCCACCAGTGGTTCCAACCCTTGCCCCGGCTCCTGCTGCTGCACTAGCCCCGCTTGATGCGGTGGTTGACGCTCCGGTGCGTGCGATGTTATTGGCTGCTGTGAGGCGTTGTGTCAGGGTTGATGCGCCGACGCCTATGCCGCCGGTTGCTGCCCCGAGTAAGGTTCCTGTTAGTCCTTGTGTGAAGGCTCCTTTGGCTGAGTATCGTCCATTGTCTCCTGTTACTGCGTAGGTGGCGAGGGCGCTAGTTCCTCCAACGAGAGCGCCCCCGACAACTGTAGCGGCGACGCCTGCGACGACTCCGGCGCAGATGCCTGCTGTTGCGGCGACGCAGATGCGCCCACGCTGATGGAGAGGGTTCCCCAAGGGTCATAGGTGGCCGCATAGGCAAGGCCGCCGCTGGCGGTGACTTGGCCGATGGAGCCGCGTCCATCAGGCAGGTACCAGCCGGTGACAGGGCTGAACGTGTCAACCTCGGAGGTTTGGAGGGGCTGGTTTGGTGGCCCGTTGGAGGGTGCCCCTGCTTCAACGCCTACCCCACCATGCCCGGCGAGAACCGCCGCCAAACTCACTCCCGCCGCAGGCACGAAAGAAGCACGGCGGGCATTCACGCCCCTATGCGATCCTCCGGCCTCATTCACGGTCAACCTTCACGTTCGTGGACGACACATGCCATTCCAGTGTGAAACGAATCACCACAACCCGCACGGCAATGACGCAAAACTTCGCCAGGCACCGTCCGCCGCCACAGCAGAGACACCACGCAGATTGCCGCTGCAACCACGCATAGACGCCTCAACGGCACTAGGAGTCCACAATGGTGCGCTTACACTCGCGGACGTGATCTTTGGAAAGAAGTCGACCAACACAACATCGGCCCCCACCCCCGAGCCCATCATCGAGCCGACAGCGCCCGTCGGCAAGGGCCGCCCCACGCCCAAGCGCGCCCAATCTCAAGCCAAAAACGTGCGCCCCCTAGTCCCCGGTGACCGCCGTGCCGCCGCCAAGGCCGCCCGCGAACAGGAACGCAGCCTTCGCAACCGCGCCTACCAGGGGATGCAGCGCGGCGAAGAACGCTACCTGCCTGCCCGTGACAAAGGCCCACAAAAACGGTTCATCCGCGACTACGTTGATGCCCGATGGAACCTGGGCGAGTTCTTCCTGCCCGTAGCCATGCTGTTCATTGTCGCCCAGTTCTTTGTCATGCAGTATCCGGCCCTGGCCTTCACCGTCATTATCGCCCTGTACGCCATTGTGCTCATCGCCGTGATTGACGCGGCCATCCTGTGGCTGCGCCTACGCAAGGCACTCATCGCCAAGTTTGGTGAAGTGCAGAAAGGCTCAGTCATGTACACGATCATGCGAGCCTTCCAACTGCGCATGTCACGCCTGCCCAAACCCATCCACAAAAAGCACGGCCACTACCCCAACTGACGGGCCTGCCTCACCAAGGCTTTGTTGATGCGCGACGGCCACAAGGGCCCCACATAGATGAAGCCCGTGTAGCCCTGCACAAGCGTGGCACCAGCGTCAAGGTAGGCGCGAGCGTCGGCAGCCGTCGTCACGCCACCGCCGCCGATAATGGCCGGGCCGTCACCCAGCCGCGCCCGCAGGCGGGCCACCACGTCCAAACCCCTGTCCAGCAGGGGCGGGCCGGACAGGCCGCCAGGGCCAAGGTCATGGCCAATAGTGGTGTTGACGGCAGCCATACCATCCAAGCCCAAATCTTTGACCAGGTCGGCTACCGCATCGACGTCGGCATCGGCCAGGTCGGGGGCGATTTTGACCAGCAGGGGCACATGCCTGCCAGGCGTCGCCTCATCGGCGGCAGCCCGTGCAGCCTCCAAGATAGGCTGCAAAGATTCCACCGACTGCAAATCCCGCAGGCCAGGCGTGTTAGGGCTAGACACGTTGACCACCAGATAGTCGGCGTAAGGCGCCAGCACGCGCGCACACACAGCGTAATCGGCGGCAGCATCGGCAGCCTCCGTCACCTTGTTTTTACCAATGTTGACGCCCACAATGATGGACCGGCCCCGTTTACTGGCCCGCAGGCGGCGCAGGTTCGCGGCCACCGTGTGAGCCCCATCGTTGTTGAAGCCCATCCGGTTGCGCAGGGAATCAATGTTCAACTCCCGCCACATGCGCGGCGCCTCATTACCCGGCTGAGGGCGCGGAGTAATAGTGCCCACCTCAATGTGGGCGAAACCCAGCATGGCCAGTCCAGACACGCAGCCAGCATTCTTGTCGAACCCGCCCGCCAAGCCGAAAGGCGCCGGGAAGGTGAGCCCCAAAGCCTCCACACTGCCTGGCCCGCCAGCGCCCCTCCCCAGATAGGGGGCCAAAGCGCCCTGCACCATGTCACGCAGCACCGGCACCCGCCCGGCAATCGCCAGGCCACGATAGACCAGATGGTGGGCCCGTTCCGGGTCCATTCCCGCAAAAATCAGATTGAACATGGTGCGGTAGGGGGTGGTCATGTGAACTCCTTTGACGTCAAACAGGCGGGCAAACGGGCCGAAAAGATCAGGTGGGAAAGATGGGGCAAGCGGACTGGCGGGCAGCAGGCGTCACGTCACGGCATGTCAGGTCACCGTCCACAGCTGCCACAGCCGCAAAGTAAGAAAAGCGACAAACAAGGCTGCGACACCGCGAACCACCGACGCCCAACGGGTGCGCTCAACCAGGGACCACAACACCGCCAAGGGGAGCACCACCAGGGCAGACACAGCGAAAACGGCAAGCAGTGCCGGGTTGATGTTGTGTGGGGCCTGATGTATCCGCACAACAAACATGACCACTTGAACAGCAAGCAGAACCTCAATCATGGCAGGCAAAGTCAGTTGAACAGGAGATGGCGCCCTGTCATGCACCAGGGAGGCGACAGCCCACCCCGCAGCAGCAATACACAAGACGACAACAGTGATCGTCAATGGCAAGGTCACAGAGGCACCTTACGGCTTTTCCGCCTCAAACACAGCCAGGCAACGCAAAACCGCACCGACGGGCTACGATCATGCGTGTGACCGACGTCAGCCTCAGTGCAAAGAACCCTGCAACCCTCGCCGTCGATGCCCTAGTCATCGGCACCTGCACCACCTCCGATGGACTGGCCGTCATCGGCGACCAGTTGCCTACAGAACTCGCCCGCCACTTCGAATCTGTGGCCCCCACCCTGGGCCTCACCGGTGCCCCCGACGAGGTTCGCGCCTTCCCTGCCGGGCCAGACGTCAAAGCCGACGTCATCGTTTTGACCGGCTTGGGCGAACGCGAACCCGACAACACCTTCACTCCTGAAAGCCTGCGCCGCGGCGCCGGAGCCGCCATCCGCTCCCTGGCAGGCAGCAAGGCCGTCGCTGTCGCCCTGCCCAGTGCCGACGAAACCGAACTGGCTGCCATCGCCGAAGGCGTACTGTTGGGTGCCTACGCCTACACCGCCTACCTCACCGGCGATGCCCCCGCCAAAAAGGCTCCGCCCGTAACCGTCGACATCGTCACCACGCTAGGTCGGTCATCCAAAGCGAAAACCGCCGTCGACCGGGCCGCCATCATCGCAGCAGCCGTCAACGCCACCCGCGACCTAGTCAACACCCCCCCCAACGTGCTCTACCCTGCCTCCTTCGCCGACGCCGCCAAGGCTGCCGCCCGCGACGTCAAAGGCGTCAAAGTGACCGTGCTTGACGACAAGCAACTCCTCGCCGGAGGCTACGGCGGCCTGGTCGGTGTGGGCCAAGGGTCAACCCGGCCGCCCCGCCTAGTCAAAGTCACCTACAAGCCGGTAGGCGCCGCTAAACCTGAACGCAGCATCGCCCTAGTTGGCAAGGGCATCACCTTCGACACGGGCGGCATCTCTATCAAACCGTCCGCAGGAATGGCCGCCATGACCATGGATATGGCCGGTGCCGCCGTCGTACTCCACACCGTGCTTGCTGCCGCCCGGCTAGGCGTCAACGTAGCCGTCACCGCCTACCTCTGCCTGGCCGAAAACATGCCCGGTGGAGGAGCCGCCCGCCCCGGCGACGTCATCACCATGCGCAACGGAACCACCGTCGAAATCACCAACACCGATGCCGAAGGCCGCCTCGTCATGGCCGACGGCCTAGCCGACGCCGTCACCGACGGAGCAGACACCATCATCGACATAGCCACCCTGACCGGTGCGCAAATGCTGTCCCTTGGCCTGCGCACCAGCGGCGTCATGGGCAACGACGGCGGGGCCGTGCGTGACGCCATCGTCACCGCCGCCGATACTGCTGGCGAAACCATGTGGGCTATGCCCTTACAGCCTGAACTGGCCCCCCTGCTCAAATCCGACTTTGCTGACCTGCTCAACGCGCCCAACGAACGCTGGGCTGGCATGTCCATCGCCGGAACTTTCCTGCGCGAGTTCGTCGCCAAAACCCCGTGGGCCCACATCGACATTGCTGGACCCGCCTTCAACGAGAAAGCCCCCTACGGTTACACCCCCAAATGTGGCACCGGTGTAGGTGTGCGCACCCTAGTCACCTACCTGGAAAGCCTGTAACCGTTTGAGCATGTGATGAAACCGTCATTGTCCATCGTGCCGAACGGTGACACTCGACGCGCGCCGCACCTGCAAACTTGCTCAATACCTGGCAGGATTACCAGCAACCCGTGTATGACCCCGGCAGCAGACGCCCCGGGAACGAACCACTGAGGAGACTTACGAAAATCATGGCTGAGCACGTCAAACTCCCTGAACTTGGCGAATCCGTGGCCGAAGGCACCGTCACCCGCTGGCTCAAAGCCGTCGGCGACACCGTTGCCGTTGACGAACCCCTGCTGGAAGTCTCCACCGACAAGGTAGACACCGAGGTTCCCTCCACTGCTGCGGGCACCATCTTGCAGCTTCTGGTCAGCGAAGACGATGTCGTTGCTGTGGGCGCCACCCTGGCCATCGTCGGTGACGCCTCGGCTGCACCCGCGCCAGCCGCCCCCGCTGCACCTGCCGCTCCGGTTGCTGAAGCGCCTGCCGCCGCACCGGCTCCCGCGCCGGCTGCCCCCGCCGCCTCCGCCCCGTCGGGTGCCACGGCCGCCACGACGCGCCGCGGCACCACCGTG
>JAITCK010000139.1 GCA_031283115.1 Cellulomonadaceae bacterium
CTTCTCGGAAGGCAACGCCTCCATGAAGTCGCTGCTGGGCGGCAAGGGCGCAAACCTTGCCGAAATGACGTCCATCGGCGTCCCCGTTCCCGATGGTTTCACCGTGACCACAACGGCCTGCGTGGCCGCCATGAAGGCTGACGGTCAATGGCCTGCCAGCCTGTGGGCTGACATTGAGAAGCGTCTGGACGACTTGGAGGCCCGTACCGGCCGCAAGTTGGGTGCTGGCGACCGGCCCCTGCTGGTGTCGGTTCGATCTGGCTCCGTGTTCTCCATGCCCGGCATGATGGACACTATTCTCAACTTGGGTATCAGCGAGTCCGCTGCCGACGCCCTAGCTGCCGAGACAGGGAACGCCCGCTTCGCTTGGGACTCTTACCGCCGCTTTATTCAAATGTATGCCGAAGTGGTGTAGGGTGCCCCCGCCCACGCCTTCGAGGACGCTATCGCAGCCCTCAAAGCCAAGCGTGGCGTGGAACAAGATACCGACCTGACCGTCGATGACCTGCGTGAACTGGTGGCCACCTTCCGCGACATTGCCCGTCGTGAAACCGGCAAGGAACTGCCTGACGACCCGCGCGAGCAGTTGCGTCGATCCGTCAACGCCGTTTTCGCGTCGTGGAACAACCCGCGCGCAGGCGTCTACCGCAAACTCAACAACATTTCCGACGACTTAGGCACGGCTGTCAACATTCAGCAGATGGTGTTCGGTAACCGTGGCGAAACGTCCGCAACCGGCGTGGCTTTCACCCGCAACCCGTCCACAGGCGTCAAAGAACTGTATGGCGAGTTCCTGGTCAATGCCCAGGGTGAAGACGTTGTCGCTGGTATCCGCACCCCCCGCCCGCTGGCGGAATTGGAGTCGGTGCTGCCTGCCGCTTACGCCGAATTCATCGCCACCATGAAGAAACTCGAAGACCATTACGGTGACATGCAGGACATCGAGTTCACTATTGAGGAAGGCAAGTTGTACCTGCTGCAAACCCGTAACGGTAAGCGCACGGCAGCAGCCGCCCTCAAAGTGGCCCGCGACCTGGTTGAAGAAGGCGTCATCTCGAAGGATGAAGCCTTGCAGCGCATTGAGCCGGACCAGTTAGACCAGCTGCTGCACCCGGCCCTCGACCCTGCCCACGGCGCTACCGCCTTGACGCGCGGCCTCAACGCCTCCCCTGGTGCCGCTGTTGGCCGTGTCGTCTTTGACGCGGACACTGCCGCCGCTTGCGGTGAAGCAGGCGAGGCTGTCGTTCTTGTCCGATGGGAGACCACGCCCGACGACATTCACGGCGTTATCGCAGCCCAAGGCGTGCTCACCTCGCACGGTGGCATGACATCACACGCTGCCGTCGTCGCACGAGGCATGGGTAAGCCCTGTGTCGCTGGCGCCGGTGAACTTCGCATCGACACGGACGCTAAAACAGCCACCATCGGCGATGTCACGTTGACTGACCAGGACATCATCACCCTGGACGGATCCACTGGCCTGGTGTTCCCTGGCGCGCTCAAGTTGCAGCCACCGCAGATTACCGACGACTTCCGTGAAGTTCTCGGCTGGGCTGACGACGTACGCCGCCTGGGTGTTCGCGCTAACGCCGACACTGGCCCCGACGCGGAGAAGGCCCGTGAACTGGGTGCAGAAGGCATCGGCTTGTGCCGTACCGAACACATGTTCATGGCTGCCGACCGTCTGCCCGTCGTCCAGCAGATGATTCTTGCCGACAACGTTGACGAGCGGGCTGCCGCCCTGGAGAAGCTGCTGCCCATGCAGCAAAGCGACTTCGAAGAACTCTTCACGGCCATGACCGGCCTGCCGGTGACCATCCGCCTCATCGACCCGCCCCTGCACGAATTCCTGCCCGACCTGGTTGAGCAGTCCCTCAAAGTGCAGCGCCTGGAAGACGCTGGCGCCGGACACGAAACCGAGTTGGCGGAAGCCCGCGAACTGCTGGGCCACGTCAAGCGTCTGTCGGAAATGAACCCCATGCTGGGCACGCGCGGTGTCCGCCTGCTCATGCTGTTCCCAGAGATCGCCGTCATGCAGACGCGCGCCATCGCCCGGGCAGCCGCAGCCGTCGCCGCTCAGGGACTGGACCCGCATGTGGAAATCATGATTCCGCTGGTCGCCTACTCTGAAGAACTCAAGCGAATGCGGGCCGTCGTCGCCGACACCCTGGCAGAAGAAGCCACCGGCATCGACGCAACCATCGGCACCATGATTGAACTGCCCCGTGCAGCCCTCACCGCCGACCAGATTGCCGAGCACGCCGACTTCTACTCGTTTGGCACCAACGACCTCACGCAAACTGGCGTCGGTATTTCGCGTGACGATGCAGAAGGCTCCTTCCTCAACGCCTACATCGACATGGGCATCGTCCCCGCCAACCCCTTCGCCTCCATTGACCCCGATGGTGTCGCCGAACTGGTGCGCATCGGTGTGAGCAAGGGACGTTCAGTCAAGCCCAACTTGAAGACTGGCGTGTGTGGTGAACACGGCGGCGACCCCGCCTCCATCACCATCTTCGAGTCCATCGGCCTCAACTATGTCAGCTGCTCCCCCTACCGTGTCCCCATCGCCCGCCTGGCAGCCGCCCAGGCAGTGCTGGGTGCCCGCCAAAAGGACGCGTGACAGTGATGTGCGTTCACCCCACCCGTAACCCCGGCAGACCCACCCGCGGCTGACCAGGTTCACCAGTAAAGGCCCGGCCCCCTGACCCCGTCAGCAGGCCGGGCCTTTGCCGTGCCCTCTCCAAGCCCCTCGAAAAAGCATTGTTGCAGACGAAATAAACGTCACATCGGGAGGCGAAAGGTGCTGCGGGCTACCGTTTTTGGGGGTGGCTGGTAGGGTTTCCCGCATGGTCAGGGCTGCCCGGAAACAACCGTTTTTGGCGACGATACCGTGCCTGATGGACATCGCCGCCGATGACGCACGCCGCGCAGCAGCCGACAGTGAAACCGTGTGGAAAGTGTGTAAATCATGATTGACGGCCAGTCACTCGAATCAACCATCAGCGTTGAAACAACTGTGGATCAAAACAGTGTGCAACTCACTGTTGG
>JAITCK010000162.1 GCA_031283115.1 Cellulomonadaceae bacterium
CATCTACGGACGAGTAGCCAACTGGAAAACCATCCTCAACGTCCTACTACTCACCTACGGCGACCGCCTACAAATCAACTAGCCGAAAAAACCTCTTACACAAAAAAACTTACAGACCCGTTTCTGGATGCGCCTAACTGAATATGGCGAAAGGGTTGCCGAAAAGATACTTATTGAGAAGACGCCTCCAACGCGAACACGCCCAACAATACAGGAGGTATGGACTGAATGACGCTACTACTAGACAATTCTCTTGCCCCAATCACTCATAGTATAGGTTTTTTACGTGGAAATCTCGAAACAATCACGAGCGCATTTATCGATTGGCGCACTAAACTCTACGGCTCTGTCAATGAAGTTCTATTGCATGGGGGGATCACGGACAATTGGAAATGCTTAGAACCTCTGACTATTGCATATGTGCCGCGTGAACTAATTATTCAAACAACAAATCCTGAATGGGTCGCAATTTTTGATAGTTACGCATCGAAAAACAACTCCGCATCATCCGAGACCGCCAAGCCGCCTTTACCAAGCAAGGCAAAGACACCCACGAACGCATCAACACCTACCTGCGGCTAGTCACCAACGCCCACGACTTCTACGCCCGACTAGCCCCCCCTCCCGGCGCATGTGCAACCAAGCCCTATTCAGCAAAATCATCCTCACCACCAAACGCACCATCACCCACGAACACACCAGCATCTACAACACCATCATGGACCCCGACACCCGACGCCACGCAACCCACTGGAAAAACACCGGACAACTCCCCAAAACCCTCAACCCCACCCCACCCAGCAACACCGCCAACCAAGAAACCCCCGAAAACGACAAAGTTCCAACCCCGCTGGGCAGGGTTGGAACTTCGACCATCAGGTGGAGCTGCCGGGAATTGAACCCGGGTCCGGTGGCGTTTTTCGCAGGCTTCTCCGGGCGCAGTTGGCGAATGGATTTTCTCGGCCCCCACACAAGCGCCAACACATTTGTGGACAGGCCCAGCCGACTAAAAGTCCCGGGTGCTCCATCGGCGAGAGCACCCAGCAGTGGCTTCCTAGACGACGCGGGTTACTGCACCGGAAGCGGTGTGCAGGCCCACGGACTTCGGGCTCGCTCAGGCGGCGAGGGCGAAGTCGTTGCGCGAAGTATCGGCAACTATATTTTCGAACGCAGCGTTTACGAGATAAACGTTCATCCTCGGCCCGCTTCACTGTGAAGCACGACCACCGTCGAAACCGATCAGCCCCATGTTGAGTTGTCAATCATCGCGCCCGCAAGCGCGACACACCAGCATAACATGCCTCATGTGGCTGTCAGTGCGCCCCGTGGAAGTGGAACGTTTTTGCGGAAGGGCACAAAGGAGGTGGGGTGGGATTGACGGGTTTCCGTGCCGGTTTGTGGGGAAGGGACACGTAGAGTACCGGCGTGCCGATTTCTAAGATTCTTATCGCCAACCGTGGAGAGATTGCTATCCGGGTGGCGCGAGCCTGCGCCGACATGGGCTTGCAGTCTGTTGCCGTGTATGCCGACCCGGACCGGGACGCCCAGCATGTCCGCTACGCCGATGAGGCTTTCGCCCTCAACGGGGCCCGCGCAGCCGACACCTACCTAGACATCGACAAACTCATTGACGTAGCCCAGCGTAGCGGCGCTGACGCCGTCCACCCCGGCTACGGCTTCCTGTCCGAGAACGCCGCCTTCGCCCAGGCTGTCATTGACGCCGGGCTCACCTGGATTGGCCCTCCCCCGCACGCCATCGACTCCCTCGGCGACAAGGTTTCCGCCCGCCACATTGCTGGCCGGGCGGGCGCCCCCATGGCCCCCGGCACCCCCGACCCTATCGAATCTGCTGGTGAGGCGGTCGCTTTCGCCAGTGAGCATGGCCTGCCCATCGTCATCAAAGCGGCCTTTGGCGGTGGCGGTCGCGGGATGCGTGTAGCCCGCACTCTCGAAGAGATCCCTGAAATGTTCGACGCTGCTACCCGGGAAGCTATCAGCGCTTTCGGTCGCGGCGAATGTTTTGTGGAACGGTTCTTGGACAAGCCCCGTCACGTCGAAACGCAGTGCCTGGCCGACAAGCACGGCAATGTCGTCGTCGTCTCTACCCGCGACTGTTCCCTGCAACGTCGCCACCAAAAACTTGTCGAAGAGGCTCCTGCCCCCTTCCTTAGTGACGCCCAGAACACGGAACTTGTGGCCGCGTCCAAGGCCATCCTTCGGGAAGCCAACTATGACGGTGCTGGCACGGTCGAGTTCCTGGTCGCTCCCGACGGCCTTATTTCCTTTCTGGAAGTGAACACCCGCCTCCAAGTGGAACACCCCGTGTCCGAGGAAGTCACGGGCATCGACCTGGTTCGTGAGCAGATTCGCATCGCCAACGGTGAGGTGCTCGGCTACGGCGACCCGGAAGTGCGCGGCCACTCCATCGAGTTCCGGCTCAACGGCGAAGACCCTGGCAAGGGCTTCCTGCCGTCGCCGGGCACTATCAGCACGCTGCGGTGGCCGTCCGGGCCGGGCATCCGAGTCGATACCGGCGTTATTGAGGGCGACACTATTTCGGGCGCCTTCGACTCTATGGTGGCCAAACTGATTGTCACTGGCTCTACCCGCCGCCAAGCCATCGAACGGTCGCGCCGGGCCTTGCGCGAACTGACGATCGAAGGCATCCCTACGGTGGCGCCTTTTGACCGTATCGTGCTTGACGCGCCGCAGTTCGCCGCAGATTCCGCCGCCGATTTCACGGTTCACACCCGTTGGATTGAGACTGAGTTCGCGGACAACGTGTCCGCGCTGGCATCCGCCTCTCCTGCCGTTGCGGCCTCGGCTCCCGAGACCGAGCATCAGGGGGAGTCGGAGCGTGTGGTTGTCGAGGTTGGTGGTCGCCGCCTCGAAGTTGTTTTGCCTGCCGGTCTCGGCATGGCTGCAGGCCGTACCCGTGCGAGCGCCGGGTCTGGTGCCGCTGGCGCCGCTATCCGCCGTCCCGGGCGCCGCACGTCTGGCCCTGCCAAGGTTGCTGTCAGCGGTAACACTCTTGCCGCCCCCATGCAGGGCACTATCATTTCTGTGGCTGTCGCTGATGGGGCTCAGGTTGCCGAGGGTGACACTGTCGCCGTGCTGGAAGCCATGAAGATGGAGCAGCCTGTTCTCGCCCACCGCGCTGGGGTGGTGTCTGGCCTGTCTATCGCGCCGGGTGATGGTGTTACTGCTGGTCAAGCCCTCTGTGAGATTGCTTAACCGTCGCGGCGTCTTTGTGTCAACGTTTCTGGGGCGTAACGTCTCTGCGTCAGCGTTTTAGGGCACAGCGTTTTTGCGGCACGACGTCGCTGTGCCAGCGTCACAGCGACACGGTTTTCAATGCCAGTTGTTGGCTTGGAAGAAGGCCCAAGCGTTGATGGGGTCGCCGTAACGGCGGGAAATGTATTCCAGCCCCCAACGGATTTGCGTGTCCGGGTTGGTGAGCCAGTCTTCGCCCGCCCACTGCATCTTGGTGGCTGGGAGGGCTTGCGGTATCCCGTAGGCGCCCGTCGTCGCGTTGAGGGACGACGTTGACCAGCCACTTTCCCGCGTCCACAGGGCGTCGAGGGCCTCCCACTGTTTGTCCACCCAACCACGCTCAGCCGCCATGCGCTGCCCCACTTCGCGGGCGGTTCCGGGTTGCACGCGGGGTGATGCAGGGATGACGATGGGCCTACATTGGGCTGGCGTTTCCTCTGGGGCCGGAGCCTCACGGGCCAGGTCGGTAGCGGGAACGAACATTCCATCGCCGATGCGCAGCCAGTCTCCCGACTGCCCGTCCACCGTCACCGATGAGGCGTGAGCCAGCGTGGCGACCCGTGTGGCGCTGACGTCCGGTTTCGCATGAACGGGAGCGAACTCGCTGGTCACATACATGATGCCGGACGGGGATTCGTCAACAATGAACTCTGGCGGCGGCTCGACTGCCACGGTTTCGCTTTCGATAGCCATGGGGATGCCTTGCGGGACGATGGCCATTGGTGCGCCCAGGGGTGTCCCCGTGGTCAGCAGGGCCACGTCATCGTCGCTGCCGCCTGCCGGGAGCAGGGCTGTCACCGCAAACATTGCCCCTGCCCCTAGGGCAGCCGCACTCAGCAGGGGCAGAACGGCAACCTTTCCCATAGAAGCAAACCTAGCGCCCTCCGCCCCGCCCAGCATCCGCAACGCTCCGGCCTGCTAAGGCGGTCGGAGCGGTTGCGCGGATGGGTGCTCGCAGGGCCGGTGTCGGTGGGTCGGTTTAGGGTGAAGGCATGACCGACATCACCGCCGCCGTCCGTGACCTTGACGACCCTGCCACCGACCCTTTCGACGTGGCACGTGCCGCCGCCGCCTTCATTGCCGACCGGACTGGTGTCGACCATCACGATATCGCCCTCGTGTTGGGGTCGGGCTGGGGCGGGGCTGCGGAACTGTTGGGGCAGGTGGTGGCAGAGATTCCGTCAGACCAGATTCCCGGCTTCACCAAACCTGCCGTTGCTGGCCATGTGGGCGTCACCCGGTCCATCCGCATCGACAGGCCCGACGGGTCAACCCGCAATGCGCTGGTGCTCGGGTCACGCACCCACCTTTATGAGGGGCGGGGCCTGCGGCGGGTGGCTCACGGCGTGCGCACGGCCGCAGCGACCGGCTGCACGACGGTTGTCCTCACCAACGGCTGCGGATCCCTGAACAGGCAGTGGCGGCCCGGCCAAGTGGTGCTGCTACGCGACCACATCAACCTCACCGCCACCTCCCCGTTAGAAGGGGCCACCTTTGTTGACCTCACCGACCTGTACACGCCCCGCCTGCGCGCCATCGCCCACAGCATCGACCCCAGCCTGCCCGAAGGCGTGTACGCCCAGTTCAGAGGCCCCCACTATGAGTCCCCTGCCGAAGTAGCCATGGCAGGCGTCATGGGCGCCGACCTGGTAGGCATGTCCACCACCTTGGAAGCTATCGCCGCCCGTCATGCTGGACTCGACATTCTTGCCCTGTCCCTGGCAACCAACCTGGCGGCAGGCGTCAGCGACCAGCCCCTATCTCATGAGGAAGTCCTCGACGCTGGCGCCACCGCAGGCCCCCGCATCAGAGACCTCCTCGCCCGCATCGTCGCAAAAATCTAGGCAGGCCACCCATGTACAACCTTTACGAGGCCGCCGCGCAGTGGATGGCCGCCGACGTGGACGCCACCGACCGGAACGAACTCGCCACCCTGGTCGCTGCCTCGCAAAACGGTGATGAGGCTGCCAACAAAGACCTGTGGAACCGCTTTACCGGGAACCTGCAGTTCGGCACGGCAGGCCTGCGCGGCGCCATGGCGGCTGGCCCCAACCGGATGAACCGGGCCGTCGTCACCAAAGCCGCCGCCGGACTAGCCGCCTACCTGCTTGACGCCCTACCCGGTCAGCAGCCCCGAGTGGTCGTCGGATATGACGGACGACACCGGTCACAGGACTTTGCCCACGACACAGCCCAAGTGATGACGGCTGCCGGATGTCAGGTGCTGCTTCTGCCCCGCCTGCTGCCCACCCCCCTGCTGGCCTTTGCTGTCCGCCACCTGGCAGCCGATGCGGGCGTCATGGTGACCGCCTCCCACAACCCTGCCGCCGACAACGGCTACAAGGTGTATTTGGGCGGGCGTATCGTCACCGATTCCGGCCAAGGCGCGCAGATAGTCCCCCCCTACGACG
>JAITCK010000164.1 GCA_031283115.1 Cellulomonadaceae bacterium
AGCGTTGTTCCAGCGAAAACTCCGCCGTGCGCCAGTACCGTCACAGGGTTGCCGACGGCGTCAACGATTTCCCTGTCATCCAGTACGGCCTTGCGGGGGAAGATCGGCGGAAAGTTGACGCTGGTTGGCTGCGGGTTCCGTGCAATGAGTAGCCGCGACTTACTGCGAGCCAACGAAGCCTGAACGTCCGCAAATGACTCGGCAAGAACGTCATTCATGGCAGGAGTCATATGTTTGATGCGGCCCCCCGCCACCACAGTCACGTCAGGCGACGCATGACAGGCGATAAGGTGTGCCACCTCCCGTAACTCGTCGAGCGACCGGGGGAGTTGCATCAGCACAAGCCGTGCCCCTGCAACCACCGCAGCCGTCAACGCCGGGTGCACAACAAAAGGTCGCGGTCCGTGATGGCTCAACACCACGTCAGCGTTGGCACATATCGCCTGCTCTGACGTGACAGCGTCCGTGTGAACCCGAACCCCGCGCCCATCTAGCGCAACAACCCCCAAGGTCAAGGCCCCAAAATGGTCACCCACCACTGCAACAGCACCGTCACAGGCACGGAAACCGTCAAGCAGGTTGGCAGCCTCATCCAGCAGCAGCCGGTCGGTCGCATCGACAGCCACCGGCCCGTCAGCCCGCAACCCATCCTCCGGCCAGGGCGTCAACGCATCAAGAACATCATTCACTGGACTTGCGGGCACGTTTGGCAGCGTCTTTGGCGGCCTTGTCGGCGATGCGGGATTCCTCGTCGCGGACTTTGGCGGCAACATCGCGTTCGGCGATAAGCCAGGCGGGCGGGTCGTCGCGGAGTTCGTTGATTTGTTCGGTGGTGAGCGGGTCGGTAATGCCGCCACGGGCCAGGCCGGCGATAGAAATGCCGAGGCGGCCTGCGACAACAGGGCGAGGGTGGGGGCCGTTGCGGCGCAGGTCATCCAGCCAGGCGGGCGGATTTTTTTCTAACTCTTCTAGTGCGGCCCGCGTGATGCCCTTGTCTTGGAAGTCTTGCGGCGTGGCCGGAAGGTAGACGCCCAGACGCTTGGCGGCGTTAGACGATTTGAGAACCTGCTGCGAGAACGGAACACCCATGCGCCCAGCCTAGCCCTCCCACGCCTGGTCGGCAGAATCCCCGTGTCAGCGACAAGGATTTTCAGATTCGGGTGAATGTTTGCTCAGTGGGGGCGATTTCCTGGGGGGATGAAACCTAGATAGTTAGCGAGGGCGGCCTCAACGTCGCCCATCTGGTCGCGGGTGAGGTAGCCGACCATGTCACCGACAAACCGCGCGTCTACGGCTCGCGTCTGCTCGATGAGGGCTCGGGACGGGCGGGCATCACCGTTGGCCTCGAAGTCAACATCTGGGTGGTTGACGCCCGGCCCGGCACTCGTTGAGGTGGGGACGAAGGTTGCGACAGATAGCGGAGAGTTGGACGGCGAGATGAGGATGCCGTACCGCCGCCCCTGCTGCTCGTGCCCGCGAAATCCAGGCTCGCCCTCTGCGGTCTTTATGGGGCCGAAGTTCACTTGGTAGACACCGCCTCGAATCACCAGGCTTCCGCCTCATCGTTGGGGTTGAAGCCGTGTTGAGTGAGCGCGTCAGCCCGGAACTGTTCGAGCCATCGCTCATGGTCGAGCAGTCGCAGCCCTTGCCGCAAGGCATCAGTAGGACTCTGCCCGCAAGAGGCAAGAATCCGCTGGTCTGTCTCGTTAGGACGAAAACTGATTGGCGTGACAGTCATACCTGCCACCCTACCACCCTGTATGACAAACGCGCTACGTCGGTGGATGAAAGCCAAGTGGTGAGGTGGCAGCATCGCCTACACCGCAGACCCTGCTGCCACGTCTATCCGCACACAGAAACCTGCGTTTACCTGCCATGACCAGCAAAGAGACATAGATCGGTAAGAGTCCACATAAGGCTTTGACGCCTCAGTACCTCGTCTGTTTCTGTTCTCGAGGAACTCCAAGGCGACATAGTAGACGTGCAAACATATGAAAAGACAAAGACCGATGCGCGCCGAACCGTCCTGTGCGGTGTCGCCATTATCATTTACCTTGTCGTGGAGTGGCGCTCACCTGGCGCTTTATCGCCTAGCATGTTGAGAATTATTATCTCGATGATATGCGATGTGCCGAAAGTCATTGCCTACCTCTGGCAGGAAGTGCGGCCTCGTCGCCGCTCCCACACTGTGCGCTGAAATCCGCCTGCCGAGAGGTCATCGAACTTGCAGTATGAGAGATATGGTCTCTTGGGTCTGCTGATGTCCCAGTGACAACTGCTCTGGCTTGCCCGAACCTCTCAGAGGCCGATGGATACATGGCGTCTTAGCGATGCCTCAACTCGTCGGATTGGGTTGTAGGCGTTGCTGCCAGTAGCCGGGGTGGCGTTTGGTGCTTGCAATGGCGACGATGGTTAGTGTTGAGTCGATGACGACGTAGACGATGCGGTAGTCGAAGCCAGGGACTCGGTAGGAGCGAGGGAGTGGTTTGTCGTTCCAGTTCTTCCAGGTCTCTGCGCCTGGCCATACTGGTCCGGCTTCGGGCCATTCCAGTAGCATGTCGATGGTTTTGTTGACGGCATCATCGAAACGGTCAGCGGCGCGTAGGTCACGTTCTACGAGCCACTGATAGGTGGTCTCGTATTCGACGCTGGCATCGAAGAGGTAGTCGTGTGTCAGCATCAGGCCAGCACTGCTGCATCGTGCGCTGCGGCCCGCAGCATCGCCATGCGTTCACGGTGGGCATGTCCGGGGATGGTTTCCACAGTTCCGGAGACAAGATGGTTGATGCGGCGGCGAATCTCCACACCCCACGCTGATTCGACTTCTTCATCCATGTCTGGGGCGTCGCTGACGCTGGTGAGTAGGTCATGTGCGAGCGTGAGTCGGTCATCTGCGGGCAAATGCAGGAGGCTCTGCCGGATATCCTCAGTCAACACGGTCATAGGTCAAGCATAGCCGTGCGATGACTAGTTGAGACATAATCTCGTGTTCTCACACGGGCGCGGGCATTGTCACGTCCTGGCGTGTTGCGCGATGATGACGACGTTGTGGGTGGCGTGACCGCGACCGCTGGTGTTGGGCAGGCAGGTGAGGATGACGAGTCGGTTGGGTGTGTCGGGGTTCCATAAAGCCTCGTCGTAGCGGGTGACGTTTTTTCGTGCGGTGTAAGCCTCGGTGACGATGTAGGCCACGCCGTCAGCGGTGACGATATCGCCGACTGTCAGGCGGGGCTGGCGGGTGTCAGTGTTGGCGAGGAGGTTGCCGGGGGCGCTGACTCCATCACTCATCGCATGGAGGGCGATAAACACGGTTCCCTCGCTGCTGCGTGAGGGCGGGTACCCGTGGTTTGCCAGGAGGTAGGCGGCCTCTGTGTCGGGCGGGTCAACAACACGATTCTCCACGACCAGCACCGATAAAGGCACGTCAAGGTCAACGGTGTCGATGACGAGCCGGGAGCCGGTGTCCGCTAGTGGTGCGGAGGCAACGCTTGGGGAGGGGTCGGGCGTCTCTGTTGTTCGACCTAACTGCCAGGCGCCCACGGCGAGCAGGGTTGCGGCAGCGGCGAGTAGTCCGATTGCTCGTCTGGGTGAATGGGTTGCGCCCACGTGTCTAGGGTGGCAGATGATGTTCGATACGGCGAGGTGAGTGTGGGGTGAACGCAAGTGCGTTCGTTTTTGGGGTTTACCTGTGGTGATGCGGGCTGTTTTTGCGCCATTGGTTGACTATCTCGCGCGTGGAAATGTGATTGGTTCCACACTGGAATGGGTTATGCCATTTCCTCTCAATCGAAGGCCACCAGTGGGGTCTGTAAGTTTTTTTGTGTAAGAGGTTTTTTCGGCTAGTTGATTTGTAGGCGGTCGCCGTAGGTGAGTAGTAGGACGTTGAGGATGGTTTTCCAGTTGGCTACTCGTCCGTAGATG
>JAITCK010000136.1 GCA_031283115.1 Cellulomonadaceae bacterium
CTGCAGACGGTGACGGTGACGGCGCGAACAACCTTCCCCCGACAGACCGCCCCTGGCTTTACCCGCTCATCGGCGTCATCGTCGGAGGACTCGCCTCAGCGATCCCTATCGCCATCGGCATGGGTCGCCCCGACCTGTTCCCGCAAACCTGGGATGCCGTGTTCCACCTCAACGCTGTCCGCTACATCCTCGACAGCGGGCAGGCCTCAACACTCACCCTCAACGCTATTGCCTCCGACCACGGCGCCCCCGGCCTCTACCCGGCCGCCTGGCACGGCATCATCGCCTTGTCCACGATCAGGTCTGTGCTGCCAGCAACAAACGCCATGGTTCTTGCCCTTGCAGGCATCATCTGGCCAGCAGGACTCGCCGCCTTCGCGCTCGCACTCACCCCCCGACGCCCCTGGCTGGCCCTCATCGCCCCCATCCTCGGGGCTGGCATGTTCTCCTTCCCCACCCGGCTCATCACCTGGGGAACCCTGTGGCCTAACGCCCTGTCCTACTCGCTGATCCCCGCCGTCACCGCCTGCACCCTGATGGCAGTCAAACCTGCCCGCAACGCCGCCCACAAGACAGCCTGGATTCTGGCCGCTGGCATAGGCCTGGGCGGTATCGCGTTCGCACAACCTTCCGGCCTGCTCATTTACGCCATCATCGTCACGCCCGCCCTCGCTGCGGCAGTGATGACCGCCGTGCGAGCCAACCGGGGGAGTGGTCGTATCATCCCTGCGGTCACCCTGCTGGCCTGGCTGGCAGCATGGGCGGGCGTTTACCACCTGTTTGTTGACCAGCTGGGGGGAACCGCCTGGCAGGGCGACCTGGGCTTCATCGCCGGAGTAGGAGGCGCCGTCGCAGACGGATTCCTCGACTCCATCGCCAACATTGCCCTCCTCGCCCTGCTGACTGTCGGCTGCCTGACCGCCCTACTGACGCGCGGGCGCCGATGGCTTCTCGTCTCCCTGGCGGCAATCCTTCTGCTCAACGGCCTCTCACAACAGGTCACCCCCCTGTCCTGGCTGATTCAGCCCTGGTTCGCCGACCCCATGCGCCTGCTCGCGGCCGTACCCATCATCGCCGTCACCGTCATGGCAGTAGGCGTGGACGCAGCCGTCGAACAGGCCATACGGTGGCTGCAAGGCCGTCAGCAGCGGACAGCCAGCAGTACAGGCTGCTGGATTCGACCGGCAGCGCTCAGCATTACTCTCGCCCTTATCGCTGCGGCCACACTCGGATTACAGGCAGGCAGGCGCTACGAGCGCGTCAACGACATGTATGTGGGCCAAACCCGCGAAAACCTACTTGACCAGATAGCCTCCCTGCCAGAAATCGAAATGCTGGAACGCCTAGGAGGCCCCCAAGCAGACACACCGCTGACAGCCGGGCGCCGAATACTCGGCAGCCCCTTCTCCGGTGCTGCACTGGCCTACGCCATCGCCAACGTGCCCGTCGTGTTCCCCCACTTCGCCGGCCAGTGGAGCGCCGACGCACGGTTTATCGCCAGTAACTTTGACCAGATTCACGACAACCCCGACGTGTGTGCGGCCCTTGACCGCCTCGACGTGGGCTACTTCTATGTGGACTGGGACAGGTTCTTCCCCGACAGCCCCGCCCGCGAAAACTTCGCAGCCCTGGATCTTTTCCCGCAACAGCCAGGCTTTGACCTGGTTGACGCAGGCGGGTCCGCTCGCCTCTACCGCATCACCGCTTGCGGGTAGAATCGCAGCGACTGATCTGTTGCTGACCTGTTATTGATAGGAAGACACACGTGAACGCCGATATTGTTGTTGTTGGTTCAGGCCTGTTTGGGTTGACCGTGGCCGAACGGCTGGCCTCCCAGCACGGCCGCAAGGTACTCATCATCGACAAGCGGCCCCACATTGGCGGCAACGCCTATTCAGAAGCCAACCCGGAAACCGGAATTGAAGTACACAAGTACGGTGCCCACCTCTTCCACACATCCAATGAGCGGGTGTGGGAATACGTCAACCACTTCACCAAGTTCACCAACTACGTGCACCGCGTGTACACCACCCACAAGGGCGAAGTGTTCCCCATGCCCATCAACCTGGGCACCATCAACCAGTTCTTCCAAAGCTCATACGGCCCTGACGCTGCCCGCGAACTCATCCGCGAGCAGGCCGCCGAACTGGGCGGCAAAACGCCAGAAAACCTTGACGAACAAGGCGTCAACCTGATTGGCCGCCCCCTCTACGAAGCCTTCATCCGCAACTACACAGCCAAACAGTGGCAAACCGACCCCACCGAGTTACCAGCCTCCATCATCTCCCGCCTGCCCGTGCGCTACACCTACGACAACCGCTACTTCAACGACACCTATGAGGGCCTGCCCGTCGACGGCTACACGGCCTGGCTGGAACGCATGGCCGACCACCCCAACATTGACGTGCAACTAAGCGTCGACTTCTTCGACAGCAGCCAGCCCATCAACAAAGACGCTGTTGTTGGCAACGTTCCCCTCGTCTACACCGGCCCCGTCGACAAATACTTCGACTACGCCGAAGGCGACCTGTCCTGGCGCACCATCGACCTGGAAGAAGAAGTGCTGAGCACCGGCGACTACCTGGGATGCCCGGTGATGAACTTCGCCGACTCAGAAACCCCCTACACGCGCATCCTCGAATTCCGCCACTTCCACCCCGAACGGGCCGACCGCTACCCCGCAGACAAAACCGTCATCCATCGTGAATACTCCCGCTTCGCCCAACGGGACGACGAACCCTACTACCCCATCAACACGCCCACAGACCGCACCCGCCTCCTCAAATACCGCGACCTAGCCGCCGCTGAAAAGCAGGTGCTGTTCGGAGGCCGCCTGGGCATGTACAAGTACTTCGACATGCATATGGCCATCGGTGCGGCCATGTCCATGGTGGACAACAAACTGGCCCCCCACTTCGACCAAGGCCAGACCATCGTCAGCGGAGGCATCGAAGCGTGAGCAGCAGAGTCATCCAGCGCGTTGTCATGCCGCTGAGCCCTGACGCAGACATCCTTCCCCTCTACGTTGAAGGTGACCTGGGCGCACCCCCGCAAGACACCCGCACCACTGCGGAAAAAGACGCTGGCAAAGAACTCCTTGACGGTGCGCCTGCCGTGCAGTTGAGTTCCGCGTTGGTCATCGACCGTCGTGCCTTCGACGTGGAGCCGCGCACCCGCGCCTCCTTCGGCACCTACTTCAACGCCTTCCCAGCCAGTTACTGGCGCAAATGGACTCTTGTCTCCACTGTCGACCTCAACGTCACGGTGACCGGAAGCGGCCAGGTGGCCGTCTACCGGTCCAACGCCCGCGGAGCCATCTACCGGGTTGATGATCAACCTTTCGACAGGGCAGACCGCCACACTCTCACCTTCACCCTGCCGCTCGACTCCTTCGCCGATGGCGGATGGTACTGGTTCGACATTGTTGCGGATGCTCAAGGTGCCCGCCTTGATGAAGCCCACTGGGCTGCAGACGACCAAGACCGCGCCCGCGGAACCGTCACCGTCGGCATCACCACCCTCAACCGGGCCGACGACGTCACCGCCCTGCTAGGCCAACTCGGTTCCGACCCGGCCCTTCTGGAAATTCTCGACCGCGTCACCGTCGTCGACCAAGGCAACCAGCATCCCGACGACGTTCCCGGCTTCGAGGCCGCCAAGGCAGCGCTCGACGGTCGCCTGCGGATGATCCGCCAAGCCAACCTCGGCGGATCTGGCGGCTTCTCCCGCGGCATGAGCGAAACCCTCGACGAAGGCGTCTCCACCTACCACCTTATTTCCGACGACGACCTGCGCACCGAGCCAGAAGGCATCCTCCGGGCCGTCGCCTTCGCCGACCTGGCCCGCCGCCCCACCATCGCGGGCGGCCACATGTTCTCCATGTTCGACCGGCCCTTCCTGCACTCTATGGGGGAGCGCATCGACTCTTGGCGGTTCTGGTGGGGGTCTGTCATTGACCAGGCTGAAGGCCACCACCTCAACCGTGACTCCCTGCGCGGCACCCAGATACTTCACCGCCGCATTGACGTTGACTTCAACGGCTGGTGGATGGAACTCATCCCGGTGTCCGTCATCCGTGAAGTGGGCCTATCTTTACCCCTCTTCATCAAATGGGATGACGCCGAATACGGCCTACGTGCCCGCAAACACGGTGTCCCCACAGTGACGCTTCCTGGGGTGGCAGCCTGGCATGTTCCCTGGACTGATAAAGACGACTCCATCGACTGGCAGGCCTACTACCACTTGCGTAACCGCATGGTGGCTGCCCTGCTTCATTCGCCGCACAAAAATGGTGGCAGGCTCATCAAAGAATCCTTCTACCACCAGGTGAGGCACCTGCTCACCTCACAATATTCGGTGTCAGAGTTACGTTCACAAGCCCTGGAAGACCTGTTGAGCGGGCCCAACCACATGCACGCCGAACTTGACACCCGCTTGGGCCAAATCCGGCAAACCCGAGCAAACTACAGTGACGCCCGTGTCGAAAAAGACCCAGACGCCTTCCCAGCGCCCGGCGGCGACAGCCCCTTCACGCATGTGGAACGCACCCCCAACCCGCGAGTCCGCGACCTGACCAGCGCCATCAAATTCGCTACCAGCGCTGGCCGTGGCGTGCTCCGTCAATTCCAGCGCGTCCACCCTGGCGCCCAGGACCGCCCGCAAGCGCACATCCCCGCCGACAACGCCGGATGGGCAACACTCATCCGCTTCGACTCAGCCGTCGTCTCCATGCGAGACGGGTCTGGTATGGCCTGGTACAAGCGCCAACCTGCCGAATTTCGCGCACAGTTGAAGCGGGCCATCAGCCTCCACCGCCGCCTGCAACGGCAGTGGCCAACCCTTGTGAAACAGTACCGTGACGCCCTACCCCACCTGGTAGGCCAGGCTGCATGGAAGGACACTTTTATCCGCACCGGCTCCACAGAACTGGCTGCTGGCACTGGGGAGGCGCACGCCCAGTGAGCGACAATGTAGCCAGCCAACTGGCCTTGCCCCCCATGACCACCCCCGGAAGTGGGCGCGGACTCCTTGACGTGCTGCATCGGCGATTCCTGCTCAAACTCATCGTCCGTAAGGAACTGCGGGTTCGGTATCGCGGATCCGCCTTGGGCATGGCCTGGACCTACGTGAAACCCCTCGTCCAATTCGGCGTGTTTTTCCTGGCCATGGGCGTTTTCATGGGCTTGCGTGCCACCGTGCCCAACTATGCCGTCTACCTTTTTAGCGGCGTGGTAGTGATGAACTTTTTTGGCGAAGCCTTCGGCAATGCCACCCGGTCGCTCGTGTGGAATGCGCCACTCATCAACAAGATTTATCTGCCGCGAGAACTCTTCCCCGTATCCTCCCTGTGGGTGGGGGCCGTCCACTTTTTCCCGCAACTATTAGTGCTGATCATCGCCACCTTTATTACGGGCTGGCGGCCTAACATTCTTGAACTGCTGGCCTTTGTTCTCGGATTCCTGATTGTCGCAGTTTTTTCCCTGGGCTTAGGCATGTTGTTTGGCGCGGTCAACGTGTACTTCCGCGACGCCGAAAACCTGGTGGAACTCATCATCATGGTAGCCACCTGGATTTCCCCAGTGCTCTACCACTGGAACCTGGTCTACAACAACTTCCCCGTGTGGCTGTACAACATTTACATGCTCAACCCCTTGACATCATCGGTCAACCTGTTCCATTACGCCTTCTGGTATTCCAGCATTGGGCGGCCAGTCACCCTCCCCGGAGGTGCGCAAACCCTGGTACCGGACATGTGGGCTTGGGCTGGCGCGGGCCTCGGTATTGCTGTGGCCATGCTGTTTATCGGCCAGTTGGTGTTCCGCAAACTAGAACGTCGTTTCGCGCAGGAGCTGTGACACCTATGGCAACCACCTACATTGACGTCGCCGACGTTCGCAAAGAGTTCTCCCTGCGCCACAACCGCAGTTTCAAAGAGTTCATTGTTGCCGCCCTGCGCGGCAAAGCCCTAGAAAAAGACACCTTCAACGCACTCGACAACGTCTCCTTCACCGTTGATGAAGGGGAGACGGTCGCCCTGCTCGGCTTCAACGGGTCAGGCAAATCGACGCTGCTCAAATGCATTTCGGGTGTGCTCACCCCCGACGCCGGATCCATCCGCACCCGTGGCCGGGTTGCCGGGCTCATCGAAGTGGGTGCAGGTTTCCACCCCGACCTGACAGGCCGCGAAAACGTCTACCTCAACGGCGCCATCCTGGGCATGACCGAACAGCAGATCAACGACACCTTCGATGAGATTGTCGCCTTCTCTGAAATCGAGCGATTCATCGACACCGAAGTGAAGTTCTACTCCTCCGGCATGTTCCTGCGCCTCGCTTTCTCGGTGGCCGTCCACTCGGAGCCAGAAGTCTTCCTGGTAGACGAAATCCTTGCCGTGGGCGACGAACCCTTCCAAAAAAAATGCCTGGCCAAGATTGAACAACTCAAAGGCGAAGGCCGCACCCTCGTGATCGTCAGCCACGACCTCAACCTGGTATCCAGCATCTGCAAACGCGGCATCCTCCTCGAAAAAGGCGTCGTCACCATGGACGGCCCCGCCCCCGATGTCGTCACCCACATGCGAGGCCAGGAGTGACTTCCGGCAAGCAAGCCGATGCCCACTTCCCGCTCAGCGCCATCGTCCGCCCCCCCAGCGACGAGCCGACACAGCGGAGATGGTGGATTGTTGCGGTACTCGCGGTGGCCGCATCAACGA
This sequence comes from Cellulomonadaceae bacterium, assembly GCA_031283115.1. Classification (GTDB taxonomy): domain Bacteria; phylum Actinomycetota; class Actinomycetes; order Actinomycetales; family Cellulomonadaceae; genus Xylanimonas. Next base: position 6,713 of record JAITCK010000136.1, read on the forward strand.
CAGTCACTATCAGTGTCGCCCGCACTGCGACCGCCCCTGTCTTCCCCTTCGATGAGATTCACCAACTCCTTCTTGGGCGCAGGCTTCTTGGCCTAGATATGCCCTGGTTCGGGTCAGCCGGTTACTACCCGCTCTGGGGCTTGTTCATTGCTCCGGCCTGGTTATTCACTCAAGATGCTGCGACCATTTACCGGGCCGCCAGCATTATTGGCATCGTCGTCGGCCTAGCGAGTTTGTGGCCGGTGACCCGCCTCGTTCAACGGATGCGCCTGACAACACCGCAAGCCCTTACCGTTGCGGCCGTAGTCATGGCCTTGCCTGGCCGCGCTATCCAAGCCGACTACGTTCTATCGGAACGCCTGCTCTTCCTGACAATGGCCTGCACGGCCCTGGCAGCCTTCCGGTTATGGGAGCGCACCACCAGGTGGCGGGCTGTCGTCTTCTCCGGTGCAGTCACTATCACCTACTTGGCCCATGTGCGTGCCATCACCGTTGTGTTGGTGTCGGCGATTTGGCTGGTCGCTTTGGCCTGGAAGCGCTGGCAGCCTGCCCTGGTCGGTGTGGTTGTCCTTGCTGGCGGATATGTTGCGGCGGCTGCCCTGTCTGCCCGCCTCAACACCATGCTCACCGGTTCGGCCGTGACACAAGGCGACGGTTTTTTCGCCTCTCTGCAACAGTTCCACGTATCCAACTTTGTTCGAGTGCTGCTTTCACAATCGTGGGCACAATTTGTGGGCTCCTTCGGGTTGGTTGCGCTCGGATTCGTCGCCATCGTCATATGGTGTTGGCGGGAAGTTACCCAACGCAGGCTGGGTCGAGCCTGCTGGATATTTGGGACATTCCTGGCCGGATTCCTGGTCTCCTGCCTTGGATGGGCCTCCACCGCCAACCTGTGGGAAAACGACTGGGAACGCTTCGACCCCTGGGTGTACACCCGCTACATGGACCCGGTGACCAGCCTGCTCAGCGCGGTTGGTCTAGCCGTTCTGGTAGCCGGTGTGATCAAACTGCGCGTATGGCTATGGACGACAGGCGCCACCCTTGCCGTAGCCTGCGCTGCCATCCTCTTCGCTGCGCCGATGGCGCCCTCGTGGGCTTTCCTCACCCCCGCCCACACCCCGGGAATACTGCCGTGGGCGTGGATCTTACCCAGTCAACCACACGCCGTCCCCCTCACCCCCACAGTGACCAACGCCAACCGGTTCTGGTGGATTGCCTCGCTGTCGATGCTCGCCGTGCTGGCCCTGCTGTGGCTGCTGCGGCGTCATACGCGAATGATGGCAGTCGCCATGTTGGCCGTCGCGGTGGCGGCCACCACCGTTGCCGATGCGACATCAACCCGCCAGTCAAATCCCTGGACCCCCGTCGACGAAAACGCGACCAGTGCCGCCTTCTATGCCGCGCAAGATTGGTTCCGTCAGCATGACGTGAGCCGGGTCGGATGGGATTTTTCCTGTCCGCGCCCCGAACTGTCGCGTGCAGGCTCTGCTAATGAACTCGGCTTTGCCCTTCAACCGGATGTCCTTATTGAACGGGTGGATTCGGCCTGGGACAACCATCCCGGCCTTGATGTCATCTTCTCTTGCACGGAAACGAGTTACCTGTCCCAGGCAGGAGCCCGCCGAGTTGAGCCATTTACCGTGTACAGCGCCTGGCTGTGGGTGATGCCAGGTGAGTTGCAGGATACGCTTGAGAGGCAAGGCCAACTCGCATCCCCCAACAGCCCGTAGCCTAGTTTTCACAAACGTTTACGTGAAGGTCGCCATGAAACTTTTTGTCCAGATTCCCTGCCTCAATGAGGAGGAAACCCTTCCTCTGGTGCTGGCCGGAATCCCGCGTGAGATTCCCGGTATAGATGAGGTGGAAATCCTGATCATCGACGACGGCTCCACCGATCGCACCGTTGAGGTGGCCCGTCGCTTGGGCGTCAAGCATTTTGTGCTGCACACCCGCAACGTCGGGTTAGCCCGATCCTTCCGCGACGGCATCGACTACGCCATCACTCATGGGGCCGACATTATTGTCAACACCGACGGCGACAACCAATACCCGCAAGAATCCATCCCGCAACTTGTCGCCCCCCTACTGGCAGGTGAGGCAGACATCGCTATAGCCGACCGTCAAACCGCAACCATCGCCCACTTTTCCCCCTTCAAAAAAGCCATGCAAAAAGTGGGGTCAAGTGTGGTCAACTTCGCTGCCGGGACAGCCCTGCCTGACGCGGCCAGCGGGTTCCGCGCCTACTCGCGGGCAGCGTTGATGCAACTCAACGTGGTGACATCGTTCAGCTACTGCATGGAAACCATCATCCAGGCTGGCAACAAACGCCTGCGTATCGCCTCCGTGCCCGTAACAACCAACCCTAAAACCCGCGAATCACGGCTGTTCACCAACATGTTCCAACACATGGGTAAAAGCGGGCAAGCAATTTCTCGCAGTTACATCATGTTCAAGCCGCACGTCATATTTGTCACCCTGGGCGCCGTATTTTTTGTTGCCGCAATGATTCCCTTTGTGCGCTACCTGGTGCTCATGGCCTTGGGAACTGCGGGCGGGCACATGCAGTCCCTGCTGCTGGGGGTAGCGTTCCTGGTGGTGTCGGTGCTCTGTTTTGCCCTGACTGTCATTGCCGACCTGCAACGCACCAACCGGGTGCTTGTCGAACATGTGCTGGAACGGGTCAAAGAAATCCAGTACGGTCGCACTGCCGAACTGATTGACGGCCAGGCCCACTTTGGTGGCACCCGGATGGCCCTACCAGCCGCAGTGGGAAAGTCAGTCAGAGAACCTACCGGGGGGCCGCAGGAACAGTGCGATGACGCCGGCGACTCCACGGTGTGACGGCATGGATTCGATGCGGTTTTCCCTTGTCCGTCGGTATGCATCATGGGCTTTTATGGTGCTGGCTGTGGCTTTTCTTATTGTCGCTGTGGTTCGGCAGTGGCCCGCATTTTCGGCGGCAGCATCACGGGTTGACGGCTGGTCCATTGCGGGGGCTGCTGTGGCGGGGCTACTCGCCCTAGGGTGTGCCCTTTTTGCCTGGCGCAACGCCATTGCCGCAACGTCAAAAAAGATTCCCTTGGGAGATGCCGCCCACACCTATTTTGTGTCCCAACTGGGTAAATACGTTCCCGGTGCCGTATGGCCTGTGGTTGCTCAAATGGAGTTGATGCGTAAGTACGGTGTTGCGCGGGCCAACTCTGCGCTCGGTTCCATTCTTGCCATGGTCGTGGGGCTAGGGTCGGCGGTTCTTGTGGGCACGGTGGGGATTTTCCTTGCCGGTGGGTCTATCGCCTCCTACTGGTGGCTGCTGCCTATCGCTGCAGGCTGCGCGGCAGCCCTTGTCCCGCCCTTGCTCCGCTGGGCCTTACAGTTGGCCGCACGGATTCACACCCGGTTTACCGTCTTTGCGGACGTGCCCATCAAAGGCTCATATCTGCTTCAGGTTGCAGGATGGAGTGCCCTGGGTTGGCTGTTCTGGGGCATCCACGCCTGGTTCATTTTGGGGGCCCTGGTGCCATCCACGCCCCGCCTGTTCTGGTTTGCCATCGGGTCTTTCGCTGTCGCCTGGGCGGTAGGTTTTGTCATCATCATTGCCCCTGGCGGGATCGGCCCGCGTGAACTTGCCCTCACCGGCCTGCTATCAACGGTGGCCACACCATCTGACGCCCTGGCACTGGTCATCATTACCCGCCTACTGATGACCCTGCTTGACGTTGCCGTCGCGGCGGGGGCAGCC
>JAITCK010000006.1 GCA_031283115.1 Cellulomonadaceae bacterium
TAGTGGGGAGGCCGTGACCGCTGGCGTTGGCCTGGTCGGCTTGGGCTTCCAGGGCTTCCAGCGTGTGGGCGGCATCAAGTGTGTAGCCGCCGACGCGGGTTCGGCGCAGGGCCGTCAAATGTCCTGCCGTCCCCAGCGCTGCGCCCAGGTCTCGGGCTAGGGCTCGCACATAGGTGCCTGATGACACCGTCACCGACACGTCTAGGTCGAGGACGGGTAGGTCGTCGCTGACGGCGGCCCGCAGGGCAGTCACGGTGAAGTCGCTAACGGTCACCGGGCGGGCCTGCAACTCGACCTCCTGGCCTGCGCGGACACGAGCGTAGGCCCGCTGGCCGTCCACTTTGATAGCGGAGACGGCGGTGGGCACCTGCATGATGTCACCGGTCAGCGCGGCGATAGCGTCCGTGAGGGCTGCATGGGTCAGGTGCACTGTGCCTTCAGTGGCTGCACCAGTGCCGCTGGTTTCGTCCAACACCACCGGAGACACCTGCGACACCTCCCCTTCGGCGTCGTCGGTGGTGGTGCCCACGCCTAAGCGGATGGTCGCGTCGTAACTTTTGTCGGCGCCGGTCACGTAGGTGAGCAGTTTGGTCGCCTTGCCGACGGCGACGACAAGGACGCCAGTGGCCATGGGGTCGAGCGTGCCGCCGTGCCCCACCTTGCGCGTTCCCGCCAGGCGTCGCATCCGACCTACCACGTCATGCGATGTCCATCCGCCAGGCTTATCGACGATAACAAACCCATCCCCCGCCGTCGGCCTGCGCGCCGGACGGTCAGGCCTGGTCGCGTTCATGGGCGTTTTCGGGGTCTTCTAGGGTGTCAAAGTCGGTGAGGCCCGCATATTCGTCGGTGGCGGCCAGGTTTTCGTCGGCGTCAGTCAGGTCGAAGCCAGCGTCGGTGAGGTCGCCTCCCTCGGCGGCGGCGTCATCCCACTCGACCTCGGCATCGCCGTCAAAATCGTCATCAAGGCCAGAATCTTCGTGAGGTTTCTTGTAAGGGTCTTCCTCGCCGGCATAGTGGGCGCCTTGGCGAAGGCGGGCCAGTTCTTCGTCGCGGCGGCGGGCTTCGGCTAGGGCTTCGGCAATGTGGGCGGCGGTTTCAGGGACGGCGTCAAGGTGGAACTCGACGGAGGGGGTCAGGCGGACGCCCGTCTGCTTGCCCACCTCACTACGGATGAGCCCCTTGGCAGACTCCAGGGCGGCGGCGGTTCCAGCCCGGTCATCGTCGGATCCGTAGACGGTGTAGAAGATGGACGCCATCTGCAGGTCGCCGGTGACGCGCACGTCAGTGATGGTGACAAAGCCCAGGCGAGGGTCTTTGATGCGGGTTTCCAACAGTTGGGCGACAATCACTTTGATACGGTCGGCGAGGCGTTTGGCGCGCGGGTTCTCAGACATGCCGCTACCCTACCGCCCACGCGCTACGAACTGGCTCTAGCAGCAACGGACAAGCAGCCACCTATTTCTTCACCCTCCACGCCCGCCAGCGCCCCGCCACCCGTTACCAGTCACCCGAGCCACACCGTCACATGAAAGCCGAACGGCCCGGCCTCGCGGAGGAGAACCGGGCCGTTCGAAGCGTTATACGCTCACTGGCTCACGCTCAGGTGCGGGGAATCTCCCGCATCTCGAAGGTTTCGATGATGTCGCCTTCAGAGATGTCGTTGAAGGAGCCGAGGCCGATACCGCACTCGAAGCCTTCCCGAACCTCCGTGACATCGTCCTTTTCGCGGCGCAGCGACTCGATGGCAAGGTTGTCCCCCACCACCACGCCGTCGCGGAGCACGCGGGCCTTGGAGTTTCGGCGAATCGACCCGGATCGGATGATGGAACCGGCGATGTTGCCGAACTTGGAGGAGCGGAAGATTTGTCGAATCTCCGCAGTACCCAACTGGGCTTCCTCGTATTCCGGTTTGAGCATCCCTTTGAGGGCTGCCTCAACATCTTCGATGGCCTGGTAGATGACCGAGTAGAACTTGACTTCAACGCCTTCGCGGTCGGCCAGTTCTTCAACCCGCTCACCAAACTTCACGTTGAAGCCGATGATGACAGCGGAGTCGACGGTGGCCAGGTTGACGTCGTTTTGCGTGATAGCGCCAACACCACGGTGGATGACGTTGAGGCGAACTTCCTCACCCACGTCAATCTTGAGCAGGGCGTCTTCCAGGGCCTCAACGGCACCGGACACGTCACCCTTGATGATGAGGTTGAGGGTTTCGACCTTGCCCTGTTCGACAGCCTTGGTGAAGTCTTCCAGGCTGATGCGCTTGCGACGCTTGGCCAGGAGGGCGGCACGTTCAGCGGCTTCACGTTTCTCAGCAATCTGACGGGCGGTGCGTTCTTCGGGCGCCACCAGGAAGGTGTCACCGGCAGACGGCACAGACGACAGGCCAAGCACTTGGACGGGACGGGCCGGTTCAGCGTTGGGCACAGCATTGCCGTGCTCGTCGAACATGGCCCGTACACGGCCATAGGCTGTACCTGCGACGATGGCGTCTCCGACGTGCAGGGTGCCGGATTGAACCAGCACGGTTGCTACGGCGCCTCGGCCACGATCCAGGTTGGCTTCGATGGCGACACCGCGGGCATCCTTGTTGGGGTTGGCGCGCATGTCGAGGGCGGCGTCTGCGGTGAGCAGCACGGCCTCCAACAGTTCGTCAATACCGGTGCGGTTGCGGGCGGACACGTCAACGAACATGGTGTCGCCACCGTATTCTTCAGCGACCAGGTTGTATTCGGTCAACTGTTGGCGAATCTTGGCCGGGTTAGCGTCAGGCTTGTCCACCTTGTTGACGGCAACAACGATGGGCACACCGGCTGCTTGCGCGTGGTTGAGCGCTTCAACGGTCTGCGGCATAACACCGTCATCGGCGGCGACCACCAGGATGGCAATGTCGGTCACCTGGGCACCTCGAGCACGCATGGCCGTGAAGGCTTCGTGGCCGGGGGTGTCGATGAAGGTGATAGCCCGGTCAACATCCTCATGCATGGTGTGAATCTGGTAGGCACCAATATGCTGGGTGATGCCACCGGCTTCACCAGCAACAACGTCCGTCTGGCGGATGGCGTCGAGCAGTTTGGTTTTACCGTGGTCGACGTGACCCATGACGGTGACGACGGGCGGGCGGGGCAGCAGATCCTCATCGGATTCGCCTGCTTCTTCGGCTTCCAGGTCGATGGAGAAGGATTCCAGCAGTTCGCGGTCTTCTTCTTCCGCCGACACCATCTCGATTTTGTAGCCGAGTTCTTCGCCGAGAATCCCGAAGGTGGCCTCGTCCAAGGATTGGGTGGCCGTAGCCATTTCACCCAGGTGGAAGAGGACGGTGACCAGGGAGGCCGGGTTGGCGTCAATCTTGTCAGCGAAATCGTTGAGGGATGCACCTTGACGGAGGCGAACAATGGATTCGCCGGTTCCGCGGGGAACAATAGCGCCGCCCAGGGATGGGGCCTGCATGGCCTCGAACTCTTGACGTTTGGCCCGCTTGGATTTGCGGCCCTTGACAGGGCGGCCACCGGCACGCCCGAAGGCGCCAGCGGTTTGACCGCGTCCGGCGCCACCGGGTCGCCCACCGCCACCGGGACGGGGGCCGAAGCCGCCGCCAGCGCCAGGAGCGCCACCGCCGCCACCGGGACGGTTGCCGCCTCCGGCACCGCCACGACCACGGCCGCCGCCGGCACCTTGGCCGGGGCGGGGCAGGGCTGTGCGGCCAGCCATCATGCCGGGGTTGGGGCGGGGGCCACCGGGACGGGGGCCGCCGTTGCCTGCGTCAGCGTTCTGGCCGTCACGGCCAGCGTCGCGTCCACTGTCACGTGCGGGACGTTGCCCAGGGCGGGGCATTCCTTGCGCGGCTGCGAAGGGGTTGTTTCCCGGGCGCGGGGCGCGCTCGCCGGGGCGGGCGCCGCCACGGGAGTCACGGGAACCGTCGCCGCGTCCGCTGTCTGAGCGGTCGCTGCGGCTGTTTTCGTTGCGGCCGCCTCGGCCCATGCCTTGCGACGGGGCGAAGGGGTTGTTTCCGGGCCTCGGGGTTCGCTCGCCTGAGGCAGTGTTGCCTGCCGGGCGGGCGGGTGCCGGGCGCGGGCCAGGTGCTGCGGCGGGGCGCGCCAGAGCATCGTCGTCAACTGCCGGGGCTGCCGCATCCGCAGTGTGGGCGGGTGCCACAGGTGCGGGGGCGTCGATGGTCGGTTCGGTGACGGGTGTGTCTGCCGGGGCGCCTGGTTGGGGGGCTGATGCGCCGGGTTTGTGCGCGCCGGGGCGGACCGTTCCAGGTTTGGCTGTGCCGGGTTTCACCGCGTCTGCGGCGGCTTTGGCAGCCTTTGCTGCGGCCTTTTCGGCGGCGGCTTTGGCCTGGTCGGCGAACTTTTCCCGCATTTGGCGTTCGACCGGGGGCGGCAGCGTCGATGACGCTGTGCTCACAAACTCGCCTGCTTCTTTGAGCGCGCCGAGTAGGTCTTTGCTCGTCATTCCTAGCTCTTTGGCGAGCGCGGAAACACGAATGTTAGCCACTTTTCTCCTTGTCTTGGCCCTCCCCAAGACGTGGGAGAACCGCTAATACTGCCTGGTCATTGCAGGGAACTCATCGGTTGCCCATCGGTCGTAGACCTGCCTTCGTGTATCTGTTTAGGTGGTGCTTGCTGGTGTACTGCCGGTGACGTTCAGGTGGTTGGTGATCTCGGTGGTGTCGAGCGGGGCGTCCACACGGAGTGCGCTTGTTTTCGTGAGCCGGCGGCCGCCGAGATCTACACATGCGGGGTCTGGATGAATCCAGGCTCCGCGCCCTGGCGCGGTGGCGCGGCTGTCAGCCACAACGCGGGCTTGTCCCCCGGGTGTGGCTGGCGGTGCGCCAACCAGTCTGAGCAGTTCTGACCGCAGGTCGCGTTTTTTGCAACCGACGCAGGTGCGCACAGGAGCATGACCGCGCGACGCAGCCTCAGAGAGTGTACCCCCTGGCCTTGAGTTTTCATGCATCGTCGTGTGTGACGTCTCCCGTTTCGCGTGTAGCACCGCTTTCTGCTGCGGCTTCTGCGGCGGCATCGGAACCTGTGGCAGCATCTGCTGCACCGCCGACGGCGTCGTTCATGGCCGGGTCGGCGTCGGATCGTATGTCGATGCGCCAGCCGGTGAGTTTTGCTGCCAGGCGGGCGTTTTGCCCTTCTTTGCCGATGGCGAGGGACAGTTGGTAGTCGGGGACGACCACGCGGATGGCTTTGGTTTCTTCATCGAGCACGGTGACGGATTGGACGCGCGCCGGGGATAGGGCGTTGGACACGAAGGTGCCGGGGTCGTCGGAGTGGTCGATGATGTCGATTTTTTCTCCGCCCAACTCGTTCATCACGGCGCGCACGCGAGCTCCCATGGGGCCGATGCAGGCGCCTTTGGGGTTGAGGCCAGGTACTTTGGTGCGTACAGCGATTTTGGATCGTTGCCCGGATTCGCGGGCGATGGCGATGATTTCTACCTGGCCGTCGGCTACCTCGGGGACTTCAAACTCGAAGAGTTTGCGCACGAGGCCAGGGTGGGTGCGTGACAGGGTTACTTGTGGGCCTTTGGGGCCGCTGGACACGTCTACCACGTAGGCGCGGATGCGTTCGCCGTGCTTGTACACCTCGCCGGGCACTTGTTCGTGGGGGGGGAGCACGGCTTCGGTGCCGCCCACGTCCACCATGACAACGCGGGGGTCGCGGCCTTGCTGGATGATGCCGGACAGGACTTCACCTTCTTTGCCTTTGAAGGCGCCTAACACTTTGTCGTCTTCGGCGTCACGTAGGCGCTGCATGATGACTTGGCGGGCGGTGGCGGCGGCGATGCGACCGAAGTCGTCGGGGGTGTCGTCGAACTCG
>JAITCK010000034.1 GCA_031283115.1 Cellulomonadaceae bacterium
AGTGTCGGTGGTTTCAGTGACAACAGCCTCATCGGCGACGGCAACATCATCATCGGCGGCGTCATCGTCGGCGGCGTCAGCATCACCGTCGGTGGCATCCGAGTCATCGGCAACGTCAACAGGTTGGCTGTCGACGGCCTCAGTTTCGGCAGCCGTGTCAGCGTCAACCTCGTCCGGTTGGCTGTCGACGGCCTCACCAGCGGTCGCAGGAGCATCAGCAGTGTGGCCTTCGGTGACAGCGTCGGCAGTGTCGACGTCACTGGTGTCAGGCGCGGCAGCATCAGCGTCCGCAGCGGCAGCGTCTACCGGGACTGCTTCTGCGGCTGTATCGCCAGTGGTGCGGTCAACCGGCTCACGCTCGTAGGGCGCGCTGGGCGTGGAGTATTCAGGCGCCGCAGCCTCGGGCGTCTGTGATGTTTCGGCCGACTGATCGGGTTCGGTCGGTTGACCCATGAATGATGCTCCGTACTGGCTGTGTCTTGTGTGCACCCTGCGGCGCTCACGCTTTCTTGGGCATCTTACCGCCGAGGTCTGGCGGAGTGTGGCCTGTGTCCCACTCCTGCGCGTGTTCGGCGCGGTCGGTCACCATGAAGCGGCATCGGGAAGAGGCATCGGGAAACGGGACCGCCAAGCCGACATGAGGTCATCACCGTGGCGACATCACTGTGTCGAACTCACCACTGTGTCGAACTCACTGTGTTGAACCTGCTGTGTTGAACTCATTGTGGCGGCGCGGCGCGGGCGAACCAGCGGCGGGGCGCAAAGGCGGCGAGCACGTAGAGTGCCACTCCCCCGTAACTCCAGGCGACGCCCAGCCAAGGGAGGGGAATGTGGGCTTCGGGGGCGGTGATGAGCACGCTTGACCCGGTAGCCAGGGACAACAGTTCGATGGTGGCGATCCAGCCTATTGCTGCCGCTACCAGGGATGTCATGCCTCCCAGGGCTCGGGCAAAAAGGGCGAGGGATGCCACGAGGGCGAAGGCGATGAGTATTCCGACGGGGAAGCCATGCCAGAGGGTGCGGTGGGCTGTTGTTCCAATGGCGGCCACAGCCACACCGAGTAGCAGGCAGGCCAGGGCGCGCAGCAGCACCCGCCCTAGGGGTTCCCTTTGTGGCCGGTTCGGCTGGTGCGGCAGGGGCGGCGCAGTTGTTGCGCCGGGCGTGGGGTTTGCAGTGGGGGTGTCGTCGCTCATCGAGGTTGAGCCTACGCAATGTTGGCGGTTGTGCGGGCGGTGCGGTAAGTCTCGGTGGCACGAATGGGCGAAAGCACGTTGTTGCTGAGGGCGTAGTAGCCGAGGATGCCGCAGTGGCGGTCGGCATCGTCGGCGCGCCTGACGCCTTGGATTTGCGTGGCGTGGGCCGTCATCGCTGCCGTGACCTGATCCAGCACAGATGCAACGTCGATGGTGATGTCACCGGGGGCGTCTTGGTCGCTGAGGACTTCCCAGCAGGCGGGCGCATCGTCGCCCATCATCTGGACGGCCCGTGCGGTGACGGCGTGGGCGCGCACATGGTCGGGATGGCCGTAGCCCCCGTCCGCCTCATAGGTGACGACGATGTCTGCTGCGGCTTCCCGCAGCAGACCGGCCAGGCGGGAGGCGGCATCGTCCAGCGGGGCCACGGCAAAGCCTGCGGGTGCGGCCGGGTCTGGGCCGGCCAGGCCAGGGGCCACCCACACCATGCCGGAATCCTCATAGCGGTCTGGCAAACCTTCATCAAGGAAGTGGTGGCTAATGCCGTCCCCTAGGGCGGCAAGTGCTGCAGCCAACTCGCCTTCACGCCAGGCGGCCAGGGCAGGCCCGTCACCTTCCAGGCCAGCCATGCCCTCCGATGTCGTCCCAGGTAAAGCCAGGACTTCCCCGCGCTCCCCCCGCGTGCAGGTGACCACGGACACCGGCCAGCCCTGAGCCGCCCAGGTAGCGATGAGTCCGCCCGTCCACAGGGTTTCATCGTCCGGGTGGGCATGAACCACAACAAGCGACTGCATGGGGCTAGTTTCAGGCTTTGGCGGCGGCCTTGGCCCGGGAGATGGCCCGTGCCCGCTCGGTGGCGTCCAGGTTGACTTTGCGGATGCGGACGATTTCGGGGGTCACTTCCACGCACTCATCTTCTTGGGCGAACTCGAGGGATTCTTCCAAGGTGAGTTTGCGCGGGGGCACCAGATTTTCGAAGGTGTCGGCGGTGGAGGACCGCATGTTGGTCAACTTCTTTTCCTTGGTGATGTTGACGTCCATGTCTTCGTTGCGGGAGTTTTCGCCCACGATCATGCCCTCGTAGACTTCCTGGGTGGGGTCAACGAAGAAGGAGCCGCGTTCTTGCAGGTTGATCATGGCGTAGGGGGTGACCACGCCTGCCCGGTCGGCCACCAGGGATCCGGTGTTGCGGGATTCGATGATGCCAGCCCAGGGTTCGTAGCCTTCGGCGATGGAGGAGGCGATGCCGGTGCCGCGGGTGTCGGTGAGGAAGCGGGTGCGGAAGCCGATGAGGCCGCGGGCGGGCACCATGAACTCCATGCGAACCCAGCCGGTGCCGTGGTTGGACATGGTTTCCATGCGGCCTTTGCGGGCGGCCAGCAGTTGGGTGACGGCGCCCAAGTATTCTTCGGGTACGTCGATGGTCATGCGTTCCATAGGTTCGTGGACTTTGCCGTCCACAGTGCGGGTGACTACTTGGGGTTTGCCCACGGTCAGTTCGAAGCCTTCGCGGCGCATCTGTTCCACCAGAATGGCCAGGGCCAGTTCGCCTCGGCCTTGCACTTCCCAGGCGTCGGGGCGGGCGGTGGGCAGCACGCGCAGGGACACGTTGCCGACCAGTTCTTGGTCGAGGCGGTCGCGCACTTGGCGGGCGGTCACCTTGTGGCCTTTGCCGCCTTTGCCGGCCAGGGGGGAGGTGTTGATGCCGATGGTCATGGAGATGGCCGGGTCGTCAACGGTGATGAGCGGCAGGGGGCGGGGGTCTTCGATGTCGGTGAGGGTTTCACCGATCATGATGTCGGGGATGCCTGCGACGGCCACGATGTCGCCGGGGCCAGCTTCGGCGGCAGGAACCCTGTCCAGGCCTTTGGTTTCCAGCAGTTCGGTGATTTTGACGGTTTGGATGGTGCCGCCGTGCCGAGCCCAAGCCACCTGCGAGCCTTTGTGGAGGGTGCCACTGTAGACACGGAGCAGGGCCAAACGTCCCAGGAAGGGGCTGGCGTCCAGGTTGGTGACGTGGGCTTGCAGGGGCATCTCCGGGTCGTAGGAGGGCGCCGGGATGGTGGCGAGGATGGTGGCGAAGAGGGGTTCCAGGTTGTCGTTGTCGGGCAGGGCGCCGTCGGCGGGCTGGGTGAGGGAGGCTGCGCCTACTTTGGCGGCGGCGTAGACGACGGGCACGTCCAAAATGGCGTCCAGGTCGAGGTCGGGGACTTCATCGTGGAGGTCGGAGGCCAGGCCCAACAGGAGGTCGGTGGTTTCTTCGACAACCTCGCTGATGCGGGAGTCGGGCCGGTCTACCTTGTTGACGACGATGATGACGGGCAGTTTGGCGGCCAAAGCCTTGCGGAGCACGAAGCGGGTTTGAGGCAGGGGGCCTTCGGAGGCGTCCACCAGCAGCACCACGCCGTCTACCATGGACAGGCCGCGCTCTACTTCGCCACCGAAGTCGGCGTGGCCGGGGGTGTCGATGACGTTGATGGTGATGCCGTCGGCTTCCCCGTGTTCGGCGGCAGACGGCCCGGTGTAGCGGATGGCCGTGTTTTTGGCCAGGATGGTGATGCCTTTTTCGCGTTCCAGGTCGCCGGAGTCCATGACTCGGTCTTCGACATGCTGGTGGTCGCCGAAGGCGCCCGCCTGGCGGAGCATCGCGTCAACGAGGGTGGTTTTGCCGTGGTCGACGTGGGCGACGATAGCAACGTTACGCAGGTCGGAGCGCACAGCCATGGAAGGTCTCATTTCGTTTCAGGGGGAAATCTGGGGGAAAGACTGAGCCCATCCTACGCTGTTGCGAAAAACCGCAGCAGCCAGGATGGGCTCGTCAATGAGTAGGGCAGAGGTTTGTCCTACAGGCCGGTGCCGATTTCTAGGGAGGCGCCGGGGATGGCGGCGAGGAGTTCCTTGGTGTAGTCCTGAACCGGGGAGTCGAAGATGGTGTCGGTGGATCCCATTTCCACAATCTTGCCGTTTTGCATGACAGCCACCTTGTCGGCAATCTGTCGGACAACGGCCAGGTCGTGGGTGATGAACAGGTAGGACAGGCCCAACTCTGCTTGCAGGTCGTTGAGGAGGGTGAGCACCTGAGCTTGAACCAGCACGTCCAGGGCGGATACAGCCTCATCGAGGACGATAACGTCCGGTTTGAGGGCCAGGGCGCGGGCCACGGCGATGCGTTGACGCTGGCCGCCGGACAGTTCGTTGGGGAAGCGGCGCATCATGGACTGGGGCAGGGCCACCATGTCGAGAAGTTCTCGCACGCGGGCTTCACGCTGTTTGGCGTTGCCTACCGTGTGGATGCGCAGGGGTTCCTCAATGGACCGGTAGATGGAGAACATGGGGTCGAGTGACCCGTAAGGGTTCTGGAACACCGGCTGGATGCGACGTCGGAACGTGAATGCTTCTTTGCCGTGCAGGGTGGTGATGTCGGTGCCGTCGAATTTGACGGTGCCGTAGGAGGGGTCGAGCAGGCCCAGCACCATGTTGGCTGCCGTGGATTTACCGGATCCGGATTCGCCGACCAGGGCCAGGGTGGTGCCTTTTTCGACGGTGAAGCTGATGTTGTCGACGGCGGTGAAGTCGGTGGACTTACCGGGGTGAGACCCACGGATTTGGAACACCTTGGTGAGGTTGGTGACTTCAATGGCCACGTCACCGCTGCCTGTGGCGGCGGGGGCGGGGCTGCCCCTACCTGCGTACCGCAGCCGGCGCAGAAGGCCGTGCCCTCTTCAAGTGGTGTGCCACAGTTTTTGCAGAATTTTGCCATTGTTTCCTCCTTTGTTGCCATGGGTACCTACTTTCGTGAGGGGGGACGGTTCTCTGTCATGTCCCACATGACAGGGCGCATGACAGGTCATGTGGGCGACATTAGACAAGAATGACATGACTAGAGAACCGTCCCCTCCCCCTTCTCTGTCACTTTATTTCGATGAAGCCGAATTTGTCGCCGAGTTTTACGTCGGCGAGGTTGTCGGTGAATTTGTGGGCGGCTTCGAAAACAGGCGGCACAACTTCGTTGCCTTGCTTGTCGATGAAGCCGTATAAGCCGTCCACGCAAACAGCCGCGTAGCCTTCGTGGAATTCGTAGCTGAAGCCTTCTGCCTGGTCGTACTTCGGCGGCACCACCTCTTGTCCCGCTTTGTCCACAAAGCCCCACTTGCCACCTTTGTTGACGGCTCCAAACCCATCGGAGAACTTGACGACGCTGTCGTATTCTGGCGGCACGATTTCTTTGCCTGTCTTGTCGATGAATCCGTATTTGCCATTTTGCTTTACAATCGCAAAACCTTCGTAGAACAAGTAGGCCATCTCGTACTTCGGCGGGATTGCCTCATTGCCTGCCGTGTCGATATAGCCCCATTTTCCGTCTACGCAAACGGGCGCCATGCCCTCGCCGAAACCGTAGGCGTTTTCGTATGTGAGCGGAACCACTTCCTTGCCCGTCTTGTCGATGTAGCCGTATTTGCCGTCTTTTGCGACGGTGGCCAAACCATCGGCAAACTGGCTCGCCCTTTCGTATATGGGCGGTATGACTTCCTTGCCTGTTTTGTCGATGAAGCCACGTTTGTTGTCCACGGAAATCATGGCCACCCCATCGGAAAAAGGGTTGACGGCTTCATATTTTGGCGGCACCACTTCGTTGCCGTCCTTGTCGACGAAGCCCCATTTGTCATCCACTTTGATCCTTGCCATACCATCGGAAAACTCGTCTGCCGCGTCGTAGTAGTCGTACTTGATTGGCACTACCTCCTTGCCCGTCTTGTCGATATAGCCGGTTTTGCCGTCCTGGTAGACCCAGGCCAACCCTTCGACGAAGTCGGCTACGGTGCCGTACTTGAATGGTATGACTTCGTTGCCGATCTTGTCTATGAAGCCCCATTTGCCGTCTATGCTGGCTCTCGCAAGGCCTTCGATGAAGTCGCCTACACCGTCGTATATGAACGGCAGGGCTTCGACATATCCGGCGTCCGGTTCGGGTTCCGGCTCGGGTTCGGTGGTGGGCTCCGGTTCAGGCTCGGGCTCGGGTTCGGCGGACGCCTCGACTGCTGGGGGTTCCTGGGGCGCCTTCTCCGCCGAGCCGCCGAGCACGCCTGTGGCAAACAGGACTACCACGACGACGGCGACTGCGCCGCCTATGATTATGAGGAGCCGCTTCCTGTCGTTGCGAGGAGCCGAAGGCGGCACCCCGTCATTGCGAGGAGCCGTAGGCGACGAAGCAATCCAGCCATACCCCTGCTGTCCCGGGGGTTGTGCCCCGTACGGCGG
>JAITCK010000073.1 GCA_031283115.1 Cellulomonadaceae bacterium
GCTCCCTCCAATCTGACCTGCTAGGCGACCTGGACCCCCTCATGCCCGTCTGCACGGTGGGGGCATCAGATTCCGCCTCCTTCAATGAGGTGCTAGAACTCCTCCACCTAGCAGGCCGGTCTCTGCCCCATGCCGTGCTGATGATGCTGCCGGAAGCTTGGGAAAACCACCGGGACATGGACCCTGCCCGCCGCGCCTTCTACGAATACCACGCCAACCTCATGGAACCCTGGGACGGCCCGGCCAGCCTCACCTTCACCGACGGCACCCTCATCGGCGCTGTGCTTGACCGTAACGGCCTGCGGCCTGGCCGCTATTGGGTGACCGAAGACGGCCTGGTAGTGCTCGCCTCCGAATCGGGTGTACTCGACATAGACCCGGCCACCGTGGTGCGTAGGGGACGCCTGGAACCTGGCCGCATGTTTCTGGTAGACACGGGCGACGGTCGCATCATCGAGGACGACGAAGTCAAAGGCCAACTTGCTGCCGCCAAGCCCTACCAGCAGTGGATTGACCAATACAAAATCACCCTGGAATCTCTGCCGGAGCGTGAGCACGTTGAGCATTCGTCGGCTTCGGTGGAACGTCGCCAACGGGCTTTCGGGTACACGCAAGAAGAACTCAAGGTCATCCTCACCCCCATGGCTAACACGGGCGCCGAACCCCTAGGCGCTATGGGCACTGACACGCCCATCGCTGTGCTGTCGGCCCGACCCCGCCTGCTTTTCGACTACTTCACGCAAATGTTCGCCCAAGTGACTAACCCGCCGCTGGATGCGATTCGGGAAGAACTGGTCACCTCGCTGGGGTCGGCCATCGGCCCGGAACCCAACATTCTCAACGACGTTCCTGAGCACGCCCGCAAGGTGGTGCTCCAGTTCCCTGTCATCGACAACGACCAACTGGCCCGCATCACCCACATCGGCCGCGACGAACGCCTGGAAGGCATCTTCCGATCCCACACCGTGCGCGGTCTCTACGACGTAGCAGGCGGAGGAGACGCCCTACGTAAACGGCTCCGCGAGATTTGGGCTGAGGTAGATGCCGCCATTGACGACGGCGCCACGCAGATCATCTTGTCTGACCGCGAATCCAACGCCCACCAGGCCCCAATACCGTCCCTGCTGCTGTGTTCGGCCGTCCACCACCACCTGCTGCGGCAACACACCCGCACCCGCATTTCGCTGGTGGTTGAGGCTGGTGACGTGCGGGAAGTCCACCATGTGGCCCTGCTTATCGGCTATGGGGCGGCCTGCGTCAACCCTTACCTGGCCATGGAAACAGTCGAAAACCTGGCCCGCAGCGGCTACCTGGCCGTTGACCCGGCCACAGCCGTGAAAAACCTCATTTACGCCCTGGGTAAGGGGGTGCTCAAAGTCATGTCCAAGATGGGTATTTCCACCATCATGTCGTACCGGGGCGCCCAAGTCTTTGAGGCGGTAGGCCTGTCCCAAGCTGTCATCGACATGCACTTCACAGGCACCACCTCCCGTATCGGCGGGGTTGGCCTCAACGTGGTTGCTGCCGAAGTGGCCGCCCGCCATGCCGAGGCCTACCCCACCTCCGGCAACCCGGACCCCCACCGCCGCTTGACCACAGGCGGTGAATACCAGTGGCGGCGTGAAGGTGAAGAACACCTGCTGGACCCGGAAACCATCTTCCGCCTGCAACAAGCCACCCGTAAAGGCTCGATGGAAGACTTCCACAAGTATTCGCGCCGCGTGGACGAACAGTCCCGCCGCCTGCTCACCCTGCGCGGCCTCATGCGGTTCGCCCCCGACCGGGAACCCATCAGCATCGACCAAGTGGAGCCGGTCAGCGAGATTGTCAAACGCTTCTCCACCGGTGCAATGAGTTTCGGGTCTATCAGCCAGGAGGCTCACGAAACCCTGGCCCGGGCCATGAACTCCATTGGCGCCCGATCCAACACGGGTGAAGGCGGCGAACGCCCCGACCGCCTCTACAACCCAGACATTCGCAGCCGGGTCAAGCAGGTGGCATCAGGCCGCTTTGGCGTCACGTCGGAATACCTGACCCAGGCCGACGATATCCAAATCAAATTGGCCCAGGGTGCTAAGCCGGGCGAAGGCGGCCAGTTGCCCCCGGCCAAGGTGTACCCCTGGGTGGCGGAAGTCCGCCACTCCACCCCCGGTGTGGGCCTCATCTCGCCCCCACCCCACCACGACATTTACTCCATTGAAGACCTAGCCCAACTCATCCACGACCTCAAAAACGCCAACCCGGCAGCCCGCATCCACGTCAAACTCGTCTCCGAGTTCGGGGTGGGAACGGTTGCGGCAGGCGTGTCCAAGGCCCATGCGGACGTGGTGCTCATTTCCGGCCACGACGGCGGCACGGGCGCCTCCCCCCTCACCTCCCTCAAACATGCGGGCACCCCCTGGGAGATTGGCCTAGCCGAAACCCAGCAAACCCTAGTCCTCAACAACCTGCGCGACCGCATCGTCGTTCAGGTGGACTGCCAACTGCGCACAGGCCGCGACGTCGTCATCGGCGCCCTGCTGGGGGCCGAAGAGTTCGGCTTCGCCCAAGCCCCCATGGTGGTGATGGGCTGCGTGATGATGCGGGTCTGCCACCTGGACACCTGCCCTACCGGCGTGGCCACCCAAAACCCGGAACTACGGGGCCGTTTCACCGGCGACCCCCAACACGTCATCAACTTCTTCACCCTCATCGCCCAAGAAGTCCGCGAACACCTGGCCGCCCTAGGCTTCGCCACCCTGGATGAAGCCATCGGCCAGGTTCAAGTGCTGGACACCCGCCACGCCATCGACCACTGGAAGGCCCAAGGCTTAGACCTCGCCCCCGTGCTGGAACGGCCCGTTCCTGTCGAAGGCTCACAGTTACGCCAAGTCACAACTCAAAACCACGGCCTAGACAAGGCCCTAGACAACCAGCTCATCGCCGCCGCCGCTCCAGCCCTTGTCGACAACCGAGACCAAGCCCAGCCCGTCACTGTTTCCCTGCCCGTGCGTAACGTCAACCGGACGGTAGGCACCATGCTGGGCCACGAAGTGACCAAACGCTACGGCGCTCAAGGCCTCGAACCGGGCACCATCGACGTGACCCTCACCGGTTCGGCCGGACAATCGGCGGGCGCCTTCCTGCCGCGCGGCATCACCCTGCGCCTCGTGGGCGACGCCAACGACTACGTAGGCAAGGGCCTGTCTGGCGGTCGCATCGTCGTGCGGCCCGACGTGGCCTCTGCGCTAGACGGTGAAGCCAACGTCATCGCCGGAAACGTCATCGGTTACGGCGCCACCAGCGGCCAAATCTTCTTGCGAGGCCGCGTCGGTGAACGTTTTGGCGTGCGCAACTCCGGGGCAACCCTTGTCGTGGAGGGTGTGGGCGACCACGCCTGCGAATACATGACCGGCGGTACTGTGCTGGTGCTAGGCCCCACCGGCCGCAACGTAGGAGCAGGCATGTCGGGCGGCACCGCCTACCTCCTCGACCTGCACAAAGGCGCCGTCAACACGGCAGCCCTGACCTCCAAGCAGCTGTCTGTGGAACCCTTGACCGACAGCGAATGGGACACAGTACGCGACCTGCTGAACCAGCATGTTGCCGAAACTGAATCGCCCCTTGCCAGCACCCTGCTGGAAGATCCGGCCATGACCCGAGCCCGGTTCAGTCGCATCCAGCCCGTGGGCTGGGCGCGTATCCGCCAAGAGTTCGCTCGCGCCCGCCAGGCCGGCAACGCCATGACACAAGACGACTGGGATCAGGCCTTGTGGACCGAAATTTTGGAGGTGGCTCATGGCTGACCCGCAAGGATTCCAGACAATCCGCGACCGTCAACTACCCCCCAACCGGCCCGTCGCCGTGCGCCTACGCGACTGGAAAGACGTCCACGAAATCCTCGCAGACGGCCAACCCTGGATTACCGACCAGGCCAGCCGCTGCATGGACTGCGGCGTGCCCTTCTGCCACCAAGGCTGCCCCCTAGGCAACCTCATCCCCGAATGGAACGACCTGGCCTGGCGAGGCCAATGGCCGGACGCCGTCGAACGGATGCACGCCACCAACAACTTCCCCGAATTCACGGGCCGCATCTGCCCGGCCCCCTGCGAATCCGCCTGCGTACTGGGCATCCACCAGCCGCCCGTCACCATCCGCAACATTGAGCAGACCATCGCCGACGCCGAACACGACGGCGGCCTGATGACCCCCCGCATCCCCACCCGGCTGACGGGCGCAACCGTGGCCGTAGTCGGATCCGGTCCCTCCGGCCTGGCCTGCGCACAACAGTTGACGCGGGCCGGCCACACCGTTGTCGTCTATGAACGCGACGACGCCATCGGCGGCCTGCTCCGCTACGGCATCCCCGACTTCAAGATGGAAAAACACCTCATCGACCGCCGACTAGAACAGATGGAAGCCGAAGGCACCCGCTTCCGACCCAGCGTCACCATCGGCAAAGACATCACCTGGGATGCCCTGCGCCGCCGCTTCGACGCCGTCGTCGTCGCCATCGGCTCCACCCTACCCAACGACCTTCCCCTGCCAGGCCGCAAACTTGACGGAATCCACTACGCCATGGACTTCCTCAAACCAGCCAACCGCATCCAAGCAGGCAAACCCATCGCCAACGACGCCCCCAACGCCGCCGGTAAACACGTGGTCATCATCGGCGGCGGCGACACCGGATCCGACTGCCTAGGCACCTCCCTGCGTCAAGGCGCCGCCTCCGTGACCACCCTGTCCGTTGTCGACAAAGCCCCCGACGACCGCCCCGACAACCAACCCTGGCCCACCATGCCCATGGTGTTCAAACTGTCCAGTTCCCACGAAGAAGGCGGCACCGTCGACTACCTGGCCTCAACAGTCGAATACCTGGACGACGGTCAAGGCCGCATTGCTGGCCTGCGAGTCGCCCGCACCCACATCGACGACATGGGCCGCTTCAGCACCGTGCCAGGAACAGAACGCTTCCTCAAAGCCGACCTAGTGCTCCTATCTATCGGCTTCCGCGGACCCGACACCTCCGCCCTCACCGACCAAGTAGGCGCAGAACTCACCCCCCGCGGACTCATCGGACGAGACGCCCGCTTCGCCACCACCGTCGACGGAATGTTCGCCTGCGGAGACGCCGGACGCGGACAATCCCTAGTGGTGTGGGCTATCGCCGAAGGCCGATCCTGCGCCGCCGCCGTCGACGCCCACCTGCAAGGCCACAGCGAACTACCAGCCCCCATCGCCCCCGGAACAATGTCGTTGCGAGGATAGCCTGCGGCTCTCCCCGCAACGACACCCATGCCACGTTTTTTGGTGCGCCGCCGCCCCTGCGGCGCACGGCGTGGATAGCCTGCGGCTCTCCTCGCAACGATGTCCGTGTCGCGTTTTTTGGTGCGCCGCCGCCTCTGCGGCGCACGGCGTGGATAGCCTGCGGCTTTCCTCGCAACGATGTCCGTGTCGCGTTTTTTGGTGCGCCGCCGCTTCTGCGACGCATTGCGAGGATAGTTATCCGCCTCACAGCGGATGGGTTTGCGCCGCGACATGCGCGACACCCCCCAAAGGCGCTTAGATAGTACCCGGAGAGTTACGCCTGTGCGGGCCATTCAGGTGCGCCGGGCTGACACCGCCATTCACGAGCCCCGTCAACCCCGGGGCACCCCGAGACGAGGCTGGAGATAATGCGCAGAGCCAAGATCGTTTGCACCATCGGACCCGCTACGAGCAGCCCGGAGAACCTCCGCAAACTCATTGACGCCGGTATGGACGTCGTCCGTATCAACCGCTCCCACGGGTCATTCGAGGAGCACGAGGCCGTTTACAACAACGCCCGCGAAGCCGCCAAAGCGGCTGGCCGTAACGTTGCCATCCTGGTTGACCTCCAGGGCCCCAAAATTCGCCTTGGCAAGTTTGTTGAGGACAAAAAATACTTCCTCAACGTGGGCGACAAGTTCACCATCACCACCCGCGACATTGAAGGCAACCAGGAGATCGTCTCCACCACCCACAAGGGTCTGGCTGACGACGCCAAGGTAGGCGACGCCCTGCTCATCGACGACGGCAAGGTGCGCGTGCGCGTCACCGCTGTAGTCAACGGCACCGATGTGGAAACCGTCTGCGAAATCCCTGGCCCCGTGTCCAACAACAAGGGCATCAACCTTCCCGGCGCTGCCGTGTCCGTCCCCGCCATGAGCGAAAAAGACGTAGACGACCTCCGTTGGGGTCTGCGGATGGGCGCCGACTTCATCGCCCTGTCCTTCGTGCGTAACGCCAAGGACTACGACGACGTCCGCAAGGTCATGGAAGAAGAAAACCGCGTCGTTCCCGTCATCGCCAAGCTGGAGAAGCCCCAGGCTATCGAAAACCTTGAAGAGGTTATCGCAGCCTTCGACGGCTTCATGGTGGCCCGTGGCGACCTGGCCGTCGAAATGCCTTTGGCTGAGGTTCCCCTCATCCAGAAGCGCATCATCGAACTGGCCCGCCGCAACGCCAAGCCTGTCATCGTCGCCACCCAGGTGCTCGAAACCATGACCACCAACCCCCGGCCCACCCGCGCCGAAGCCTCCGACTGCGCCAACGCCGTTCTCGACGGCGCCGACGCAGTCATGCTGTCCGGTGAAACCTCTGTGGGTGACTTCCCCATCCTCACCGTGCAGACCATGGCTGAAATCATTGAAGCCACCGAACGTCTC
>JAITCK010000180.1 GCA_031283115.1 Cellulomonadaceae bacterium
TGGTGCCGAGAGCGATGACTACCGACTGACGCAAGGCGATGAACAGTCCACCGTTGATCGATGCTGCGTAGGCGGCAATCGTCGGGCGGAAAAAGAGGTTGGATTGAGCGTTGAAGACGTCTGCCGACGGGGTCAAGGAGGTTTGAACGATGCGCAGAATCGGCAGGCCGTACATGAGGGTGAAAAGAATTTTGAGCCCGATAGCCACCGGGCCAGCTTTGAGGTTCATGCTTCCTCCTTACGGATGGAGCGGGCGTAGATGACGGCGAGGACAAACACACCAACGACAGCAAGTACCGAGGTGGCAGCCCCATAGCCGAAGTTGAAGCGGGCAAACGCCTGGAGGAACCCGAGGAAGGGAAGAGTGTTGGTTGCCGTCCCTGGGCCTCCATAAGTCATCACAAAGATGAAGTCGAAAGAGCGGAAGGCGTAGACCATCGTCAGCACCAGCAGCACCAGGGAGGTGGGGCGCACCGACGGAATCATGATGTGCCGCACCTCGCCCCACTTGTTGGTGCCGTCAAGCGCGGCGGCCTCGAAAACCTCCGGGTCAATGGCCAGCAGGGCGGCACGGAATACCAGCGCGTTGAAGGGGATCACCGCAAAGGCGCCGACAAAAGCCACCGAGGCGAGCGCCCAGTGAGTGTCGTAGAGGAAGGGGACGGGTGCACTGCGCCCCAGACCCATGACGATGGCGTTGACTAGGCCGTTGTCAGACAGGAGGAACTTCCACACCGAACCGTTGACTACGGGGGGAAGCGCCCAGACAAAAACCATGAGAGCCAGCAGTGCGCTCGACCACCAGCCAGAAGACCGCAGGGCCGCTGCGGCAGCAAAGCCGCCGATCATGCCCAGCAGGGTGACGATGGCAACGACAATGAGGGTGCGGCTGATAGCAGGGCCGGTCTCCCCCATCTGAAATCCTTGGGTGAAGTTGTTGAGTCCTACCCATTCCCAGGGGCCGGTGTTGATGGTTGCGTTGGTGACACGGTGGAAGGCCATCCACACGAGTTGGATCAGCGGGTAGACGCCAAGCAGTCCTAGTAACGCGATACCAGGGATGAGAAAGACGGCTCGGCGAAGTGAGTTTTTGTGCGCCCGCTTGTCGCCGCGAAGTTGGCGGCCAGGGCGCCGGTCGGCGCGGGAGGTTTCGCGCCGACCGAGCGTCATGGTTGTCATGGAAGTGCCTGTGCCTTATCCGAGCAGGTTGTTCAGCGCGGAGATTGCCGTACGTGCAGCGTCAGCGGGAGAGTGCTGACGTCCGATGACGGCTGACCATGCCTGGCCCATGCGCAGTTGCACGTCAGCGACAGCCTCCGGGGGGATGGCGGCACTGGGGTATTTGGCACCGAACTGGGTGATGGTGTCCGCAAAGGGTTTGAGCAACTCGTTGCTGGCAATGGAGTCGTCTGCGGCGGCGTCTGCGCGGGCGGGAAGGGAGCCCACCAGGGAGGCGGCAGCAAGGTTGCCTTCGACGCTCAGGTAGGAGGCCGTGAGGTAGGCCCATGCCAGTTCGGGGTGGGCGGAGTTGGCGCCGATTCCGGCACCTTCACCGCCCAGGTAGACCTGACCGGTGGAACCTAGCGGCAGCGGAACCACGCCAAAGGTGAAGTTGGCGTCGGCTTGCGCGGTGCCCATCTGCCAGTTGCCGTTGGCGGCGAATGCGAAGTTTCCGGCTGCGAACTGCTGGAAGGGAACGGTTTGGTCCCAGTTCACGGCCTCTTGGGGGAGCCAGCCTTGGTCTACCCAGTTGGAGACACGGTCGAGGCCTGCGGTCAGGGCGTCTTCGGTGGGGTTGTCGTAGGTGAAGCCTGCTGCCGAGAGCCAGGGGAAGCCCTGCCATTCGCCTTGCGAGTTGGGCAGGCCGGAGAGGGTGATGCCGCCGTGGTTGGCTTCGACGGCTTTGGCGAGGGCGTCTTCCAGTTGGTTCATTGTGGTGGGGGGGTGGACGCCGATTTCGTCAAGAATGTCTTGGTTGTACCACAGGCCCAGGAGGTTGACGTAGCCCTGGACTGCGTACATGCTGTCGTTGACGGTGTGGATGACGGAGTCGGGGAACTGGTTGGCGTCTGCGAAGTCGCTCCAGAAGTCGTCCAGCGGGGCGAGTGCTCCGGCGAGTGCGAGGGTGGCGGCTTCGGCGCCGTTGAAGATGACTACGTCGGGGCCAGATCCGGCGCCTGCGGCTGAGATGAGTTGGCTGTTCATCTGGTCGTAGGGGACAAACACGTTGTCGACTGTCATGCCGGGGTTGGCGGCTTCGGCGAGGTCTGCGTACTTTTCCATGAGCGCGACTTGTTGCGGGTCGGAGAAGTAGTGCCAGACGGTGACGGTGCCTTCGGTGGCGGGTGAGTCTGCCGTGCCGGGGCTGGCGGGTGCTGCGCTATCGCCACCGGGCGAGCAGGCGGCCAGGACTAGGGCACCGGCAGTGACCAGCGCTGCTGCGCCAGCCATGCGGGTGTGGAGTGTGCGTTTTTTCATCGTCCTCGATGCTCCTTTGAGGTGAGTCTTTCTGGTGTGATGCCGGATTGGTCCGGGCTGTCGGTCAAGCTTTCGCCATTTTGGTGATGAGACACATCGTACCGAAACTTTTTGAAAGCCCTTTCGGTAAACTAACATCTGTCCCATCGCAGATGCAAATCTGGCGCTCATAGTGAATACTGGGAGGCGCCGAAAAGACTTTCATACCGTTTCACCCACTGGAAAGAGGTTTCGTGGTCACCGACGCTCCGGCCCCCCTCCCCGCCCAGGCTCGCCTCCGCGACGTTGCACAAGCCGCAGGGGTCTCCCTGGCCACAGCATCCAAAGCCCTCAACGGCAAGAACGAAGTCAACGCCTCCACACGCCAGCGCGTCCAAGAGGCAGCAGACCGGCTGGGCTTCGTCCCCAACACCCTGGTGCAGGCCATGCTCCAAGGAAGGTCCGGCACCGTCGGGCTCATCACCAACGACCTTGACGGACGCTTCGCCATGCCCATCCTCATGGGGGCCGAGGACGCCTTTGGTGCAGGAAAAATGTCGGTTTTTCTCTGCGACGCCCGCGAAGACGCCATCCGTGAGCAGTATCACCTCACCGCCCTGCTCGGCCGCCGGGTCGACGGAATCATCGTCGTCGGCTCAAACACAGACCAACGCCCGCCACTCGCCGCGCGAATCCCCATACCCGTCGTCTACGCCTACGCCCCATCCACCGACCCCGGCGACGCTGCCGTCATTGTTGACGAAAGACGCGGCGGGGCCATGGCCGTCGAACACCTCATCGCTACAGGTCGCCGCCGCATCGCCCACATTTCCGGGGACGTGTCCTATACGGCAGCCCGCGACCGCGCCGCCGGAGCCCTCGCCGCCTGCGAAGACGCAGGTCTAACGATGGTAGGCCCTGTGCGATACGGCACCTGGACCGAAGCCTGGGGACGGGCCGCCACACCCGCCGTTTTGGCCGACAGAGCCGACGCTATCCTGTGCGGCAGCGACCAGATCGCCCGCGGGGTGCTCGACGCCCTGCGGGACGCTTCCGTGTCAGTCCCAGACCAGGTAGCGGTGGCCTCCTTCGACAACTGGGAGCCAATGATCGCCGGGACACGCCCCTCACTGACCAGCATGGACATGCAACTTGGCCTGATTGGCAAGCGGGCCGCAGAACGGCTTTTTGAAATCCTCAGCGGAACCGAAACGCACTCCGGCATAGAAAAACTCATCCCCCGCCTAGTGGTGCGAGGCTCAACAGTCGCCGGAGCCTAACGGTCTTTGGCTCAGCGCCGCCCCAGCGGCAGTGAACCTACTGTAAAAATCTACTGTAAAACGGGCATTAGAGTAGTTCAGCGGAGCGCCCAGGATGCTCGCGGATCGTTCGGCCCCTGGCCTTCCCAAACGACCAGTTCGTGCTCCCGAAGTGTTTGAAGATGCCGGATCGCAGTTGGTCGCGTAATGCCTGCCAACTCGGTGATCTGACCTGTGCTGAGCGGCCTGCCTTCGAGTCGAAGCGTATCCAGCACCTTCCTGGCTGCCTTAGGGAGACTCGCTCGAATATCCTCAGGCAGGGCGTCAGCGCTGGAAAGGACGAGACGAACCGATCCGCTGGTCTGCGTGTAGATCGGGTCTGTCAGGCCGAGCACCCGCATCTCGTTGAAGATACGCTTGATCCCTTCACCGAGTTCCCTTGCGATACCCAGGTCGGAGCAGACTCGAACGATACGCGGATTGCGGGCGTAACGAGTGATGGAGAGAGGTACAGTTGGATCGGCGAGCCCAGGAAAACGTCCCGGGTTCTCAATCTCTACTCGGTTAGGGAAGATCTCGATACGGACGTGGTCACCGGCCATCGAGTAGGACCGGTGGAGGACGGCGTTGACGAGTCCTTCGAGCCAGACGTCACGCGGAATGATCGGGTGCGACTCGAACCGTCCGCTGGGTGCGAGGGCTTGAACCTTGGGCACCCAATCCTCGATTACCTGGGCAGCCTGGGCTATCTGCTCGGGGATCGAGCCTTCGCATCTGATGTCTCCGCCTTCGTAGAGAGACATCCCCACTCCGGTGCCGCGATTGGTGTCGGCGTATCGCAAAACCCGCACCACAGCGCTGGGAAACAGCGACTGAGGTCGCTTGGCGAAAAGCAGCCAGCCAGCAACGGTGAGGCGACCGTCACGGGTGACGAGGTCACGGGCTGCGAGCATCCCTTGAGGGGCTTGCGCTCCGATCAACTGCTGGTAGTCGGCTACCTGACTCCTGTCGAGATCCTTGAGTTCCGCGTCAACGGCTGTGCCGTCGAATGGTGCGCTACCTCGGTCGTAC
Organism: Cellulomonadaceae bacterium; assembly: GCA_031283115.1. Classification (GTDB taxonomy): domain Bacteria; phylum Actinomycetota; class Actinomycetes; order Actinomycetales; family Cellulomonadaceae; genus Xylanimonas. The sequence goes on from JAITCK010000180.1 coordinate 4,788, forward strand.
TCCAGTTCCCGGCGCTGTGCATAACCGAGTTTGCGCGATTCATCGCCGACACGGAGGTAGACATCGCCCTTGGTGGTCTCGTGAACACGTTCGCCAGGGTCGACACGCAGCACAAGGATTATTTTGCCGTCGCTCGTTGAGAGTTCCGTCGCGGTGCATCGCACCACAGGCGAAGTGAAGTCCTGCGGTGTCTGTCGCAATGCGTTGAGATGGGATGCTGTGACTCCGTCGACAGCACCGTCATAAATACCGACCACTACGTAGCCGCCCTCAGCGTTCGCCATCGCCACCAGCGGGATCGCCAAGTCACGGGCACTGATCCGTCCCGCCTTACGCTCAAACCACTGATCCTCGGGCAGGTCAACGAGATGTTCCACCGCCTCATTCGGCGACAGAGTGAGCACGCGATCAACGATCCCCGGACGCATAGATGAACTCTAACATTTTTCTAGTTCTTTAGAGTAGGGCCCGTATAGCAAACCGTCCACCATGTTGTTGCTGCGAGGCTCAACAGTCGCCGGAGAGCCTGACCGTTACGGCCTGGCACTGACGATCCGGTCAGATGAATCACACACTCATCGACGCATCGTGAGACCTGTGCTATCTGTCTGCAAGGAGTATCAGGGCGGACATTTTTAGATGAGGTCTATCGGGAAATCTGTGTCACTGGTGGTGCGGGGTGGGCCTCCAATGCTGCGTTGCCGGCGAACCCGAGGACGTCGCCTACGTCGGTATCGCTGGGATACACCAATGGGGAGCGGAAGCACGTGGCTTCGCTCCCCATCGGGTGTTTCGTCAGATATCAATCAGATGCGGTTCAGGCACTACTCAGGCGCGAGCCAACCGGATCATCGACCAAGAGACGGCAGGCAGGTCAGCCGTCACGGTGCCGTCAGTGATGGTGGCCGAGGCGTTGACCTGGGGCAGCACGGTGGTGTCGTCCTCCACCGATGCCTTCCAGTAGGGGTCATCGTTGCTGTAGGTGACAGCCTCAACAACCTTCAGGTCACCGAAGCCACGCAAGTCCAGTTCGAGGCCCAACCCCTGGTCGGTGGACCGGTTGGTGGCAAACACCACCACGTCACCGGTCTCAGCGTCGAAGGTGGCCACAGCATCCAGCGCCTTGACGGTACCGAACTGCTGAGTCTCGTGGGTGGGCGAGTCAATGGCGACGCGCAACACCTGCCCCTTGGCGTGACGGGCAGTCAGGGCGAAGGGGTGGAAGGTGGTCTGCTTCCAGATACGGCCCCCCTGGTCGGCAGGCTCGGTCATAATCGGGGCGATGACGTTGACCAACTGAGCCAGCGAGGCAGCGTGCACGCGGTCGGTGTGACGCAGCAGGGAAATGAGCAGGTTACCCACCACCACGGCGTCGGCCACGTTGTAGTTGTCCTCCAGCAGGGCGGGGGCCACAGGCCAGTCGTCACCAGTGGGGGGCGCCGAAGGGGTCAAGTGGGCGTACCAGACGTTCCACTCGTCAAAAGAAATGTTGATGCGCTTGGTGTGGTTGCCCGCAGCACGCACGGCGTCAGCAGTGGACACCACATCGTCAATAAAGCGGTCCATGTTCTCGGACGAAGCCAAGAAGGAGGCCAGGTCGCCGTCCATCTCGGCGTAGTAGGCGTGAGCCGAGATGAGGTCCACCTGCTCGTAGGTCTCGGTGAGCACGGTGCGCTCCCAATCCCCGAAGGTGTCCATCTGACGGCTGGACGAGCCGCAGGCCACCAGTTCGAGGTCGGGGTTGACCTGACGCATGGCACGGGCAGCCTCGGCGGCGATACGGCCATACTCCTCGGCGGTCTTGTGACCGGTCTGCCAGGGGCCGTCCATCTCGTTACCCAGGCACCACATCTTAATGCGGTAGGGATCCTCGGCGCCGTTGGTTCGACGCTTGTCCGACCACTCGGTACCACCGGGAATATTGCAGTATTCGAGGATGTCAATGGCCTCACGGACGCCGCGCGTCCCCAAGTTGATGGCCATCATCGGCTCGACATCAGCCTTCTGACACCACGCCATGAACTCGTCAACACCCACGGTGTTGGGCTCGGTGGAGTGCCAAGCCAGATCCAGGCGGGCCGGACGGTCTTCCACCGGGCCGATAGCGTCTTCCCAGTTGTAGCCGGAGACGAAGTTGCCACCGGGGTAACGCACGGTGGTGACACCGAGTTCCTTGATCGCGTCGATGACGTCCTGACGGAAGCCTGTGGCGTCGGCGGTGGCGTGGCCGGGGTCGTGAATACCGGTGTAGACACAACGGCCCAAGTGCTCCACAAAGGAGCCGAAGGTGCGGGGGCGGACGGGACCGACGACGAAGGCCGGATCCACAGTGACTTTGGCGGGCAGCATGGCGAATGTTCTCCGAAAGTTGAAAAGAGGTGAGGGGTACAGCATGACAGGTTATGCATCGGCTGACGCATTGACGCGGGGGCGAGATACACCCGACCCCGCGTCAATGGGGTTGTCGCGGTTCCTTTCGACCAGTCAGCCAGTCACATCAGACAGACGGTCAAAAGAATCCCTGTGAGGCGACAGACTCAGTTGGCAGAACGAACCTGGTTCTGAATGTCAGCCTGAGCCTGCTCCAAGGCTTCACGGACATCCATGTC
>JAITCK010000205.1 GCA_031283115.1 Cellulomonadaceae bacterium
GGTGGGGGCGGTAAAATGTGTCGTTCAGCACGCAAGCCCAACGAAGAACCGGCGCGTCACGCATCGCGTCGGTTTCTTATTGCCCGACGCCACCCAGGCGCGGCACACCTGACATGAAAGGAGGGGCCACCATGGTTGACAACAGCACATGGCTCACCCAGGAGGCCTACGACAAGCTCACAGCAGAGTTGGCGGATCTCAAGGGGCCCGTCCGTGACGCCATCGTTGACCGTATCGCCGCAGCCCGCGACGAAGGCGACCTCAAAGAAAACGGCGGCTACCACGCTGCCCGTGAGGAGCAGGCCAAGAACGAAGGCCGCATCGTTGAACTCACCGAAAAGTTGCGCAACGTACAGATTGGCACGCCCCCCGATGATGGCATGGTTGAGCAGGGCATGGTTGTCTCTGTTGACCTGGCCGGAAACCCGATGACCTTCCTGCTGGGATCCCGTGAAATGGCGGGCACCACCGACTTGGACGTGTATTCAGCCACTTCCCCGCTGGGTGCCGCTATCAACGGCAAATACGTGGGTGACAAGGTGGAGTACACCGCACCCAACGGCAAAACTTTCGACGTGACCATCACCGGCGCCAAACCTTTCGGCGCATGACGATGCTTGGTGCGTGACAGCGCACTGAACTGCAACCACCACACGGCGCCCTCCACCCCTGGAGGGCGCCGTTGTGTCGCCTTCTCCACCTAGCGGTTACCGGCGCTGCTCGGTGGAAACCTCTGGGGCTTGGGCAAGCACAGTGTCTAGCAGGGTGATTGCCGCCTGTTTTTCTAGTGGGGAGTTGTAGTTTCCGCATTTGGGGGACTGGATGCAGGCCGGGCAGCCCTGCTCACACGGGCAGGATGCAATGGCGTCGCGGGTGGCTCGCAGCCAGGTGGCCCCCAGGTCGAAGCCTCGTTGAGCGAATCCGGCCCCGCCTGGGTAGGCGTCGTAGACGAACACGGTGGCCTGGCCGGTGTCGGCATGGAGGTCGGTGGATACGCCGCCCAAATCCCAGCGGTCACAGGTGGCCAGCAGGGGCAACATTCCGATGCTGGCATGTTCGGCAGCGTGCAGGGCACCAGGAATAACATCACTGGTCAGCCCGGCATCGTCAAGCATGTCAGCCGGGAGGGTCCACCAGGCGGCTGTCGTTTCTAGGCTGCGCTGGGGCAGGTCGAGCGGCTGGGTGCCGAGCACTTCCATGTCGGGTAGGCGGCGGCGTTCAAAACTGATGACTTGGCTGGTCACTTCGACCCTTCCGCACCCCCACGCGACCGCCCCCCACATGTTGCTGGCGTTGGCTTCGTCGACGATTGCGATGGACGTGACCTCGCGCGACCAGGTGCCATGATCGACTTTTCGCCTGCTGACCAGGGCAACATGGTCGGTCAGGTCAAGATGGTCGACCACGAAACTCACGCCCTGGTGGATGTAGACGGCGCCGGTGTGAACTTGACCGTCGGCTGCGCCTGCGTCCACGGTGCCCAGCAGACGGCCCGTACCGGATTCAACGACACGCACGGGCAGGCCGCCGCTTCCCCGGAGGTCGGCCAGGTTTGCGGCCGGTTGCGCGTGCGTCCAATACCAGCCTGACGTGCGGCGACGTAGCACACCTTCCTGGCTGAGTTCGTCAAGTATTCCGCGCACGTGGATCGGGTCACCGAAGAGGGGCAGGTCTGCGGCCCGTAGCGGGGCTTCTTGGGCGGCAGCACACAACTGCGGGGCCAGAACGAACCTGTTAGCCGGGTCGAAAACGGTCTGCTCTAGCGGGGCATCAAAGACCGCTTCAGGGTGGGTGACCAGGTAAGTGTCAAGCGGTTCTTCCCTTGCCACAAAGACGACGGCCCCGTCTGTTCCGGCCCGGCCTGCTCGCCCGGCCTGCTGCCAGAGGGACATGCGGGTTCCTGGCCATCCGGCAATGAGTACGGCATCAAGGCCGCGAATATCCATACCTAGTTCAAGGGCGTTTGTGGTGGCCAGGCCGAGCAGGTCACCACTGCGGAGGGCTTCTTCGAGGGCGCGGCGTTCCTCGGGCAGATAGCCGCCACGGTAGGCGGCTATACGGGAGGCCAGATCAGGTGCGCCTTGGTCAGAGAGCACGTAGCGCAAGTGGTCGCGGGCAGCATCGGCAACAGTTTCGGCGCCCCGCCGTGACCGGGTGAAAGCCAAAGTGCGGGCACCAGCGGCAACACAGTCAGCCAGCAGGTCAGCCACTTCGGCGGTGGCGCTGCGGCGGGGTGCCTCGCCCACGCTTTCTGCTGTGATGACGGCGGCCTCTTCGCTGTCCGTGTGATCGGTGTCGAAGGGGTCTGGTAGCGACCAGGGGTCAACGTCCCAGCCGTCTGGGTGCGGCGACGCCTGCGCGAACAGTGGGGCTGCTGGTGGCCGCCACTTCTCAACTTCTGGCGGCTGCCACGGGGCGATGGTTTTGCTGCCTGATGGGGAGGCATCTTGGGTGACGGCCAGCACGCTGTCAGTCGGCGCCCCGATGAGGCGGGCGGCGCTCAACCCCGGGTCAGCCGAGGTTGCACTGGCCACAATGAAAGTGAGGTCGTTGGATGCTACACGGGTCAGGCGCCGCAGCACATGGGAGACGTGAGCGCCGAAAATGCCACGGTAGGTGTGGCCTTCGTCGATGACAACGTATCGCAGGCCACGTAAGAGGCGCCTCCACCGCCGATGGTTGGGCAACAGGGAGAAGTGGAGAAAATCAGGATTGGTCAGCACAATATCGGCGTGGTCTTGCACCCATTTCCGCTCTTCGGTGGGGGTGTCCCCATCGCAGGTGGCCGCGCGCGGGATGGGTGACACCTGCGGCAGCTGTTGGCCGTCATCGTATTCCGGTATTGCGTCGATGAGCCTGGTCAGCGAGGCGAGTTGGTCTCCCGCCAGTGCCTTGGTGGGCGACAGGTAGAGCACGGTTGCCCGCACAGGTACAGCCAGGCTGGCAGCGGCGGCATCAGCAGCAGCAGCGCCTGTTCCTGCACCCGCACCTCCGCCCGCGCTACCGGCACCCATGCCCCTAGCGTCCACACCTTCAACATCCCTGTGTGCCGATGACCTGACGGCGCTCAGAGCAGGCAGCCAGTAGGCGAGCGATTTTCCTGACCCTGTTGAGGTGGCGAGGGCTACATGCTGTCCAGCCCAAGCGGCATCGGCAGCCTGCCGCTGGTGCACCCAGGGCTGGTCCACTCCGAGCGCACGATAGGCCGCAACGATACCGTCGTCTGCCCACTGCGGCCAGTTGCTTGCCTGCCCGGCACGGGCGGGAAAAGTTCGCACATGCGTGAGCCGGTCAGCCCTGGCCCCGCCCGCGAGCAGCACATCAAGCAGGCGGTGATGCTGGGTGTGCGGGGCCGCTGCAGTGGACACGCCCACCATTGTCTCAGCCCCTGCCCCTCGCGGGGGTTACTGACTGCGTTGAGGCCCGGCGCGGGCGCGGGCTGTGGCGGTGCCCGTACCCCATGTCATTCCTAAGTCAACGTCACGCGCCGTCTCAACGGTCACAACGCCTGCGGCTTCGACCGTACACGCGACAAGCACTGCCATGTTGTACTGCACAACGTCCGCAGCGACGGCACAGGGGTCTGCGCCCACCTGGATGGCGGTGGCCGCAGCCAGGGCGCCAAGATCGGCAGCCGTCTGCGCAAGCCCTTGCGCCCGTGACGCTGCACCGAGAGCCGCAAGCGCCGTCATACAGATGACAGCCACCATCCCCAAGGCCAGGTTGAGCACTGTTCCGCTGCCGCGTTCACCATCTGTGAGGCCGGTCATGGTTGGGGCTCCAGCCAGGCGGTTGCTTGACCGGAGGCTTTCAGCGGGCCACCGCCTAGAAAACCTGCGCCGACAGGTCGCCGCACAGTCACGGTCACCCAATCACCGCCATGCACGATCTCAATGCTGGCCCCATCCCCGGCCACCTGGCTGACGGTTTGATGTACTACGGAATCGTCAGCCCCGATAGCCACCTGCCTGGCCCCGGCCCGGGCCGCATCCAGCGCGCACATCTGCGAACTGGATGCGGCCGCCAGGGTGAGCATGGCGACAAGCATGATGACGATGACTGGCAGGCCTACAGCCATTTCCGCTGTGACAGACCCGCGTTCCCACTGGCTCGTCGTCATGGCTGCCTGCTAGAAGGCACTC
>JAITCK010000113.1 GCA_031283115.1 Cellulomonadaceae bacterium
GGCACTCACCATGTTGTCGTTGTTTGTCGGAGTTCTTGCCGTCGTCGCGGTCTCCACGGTTTCTGCAATCACTCGTGACGTGTATCTAGCGCGGGAGGAACAACTCTCCGGGCGTGACACCACGTTCGCTGGAACTTTGGATTTCCTTCCCTCCAACGCGATGGATCTGCACGCGATATGCGATGCCAGCGAGGTGTTCAACAACTCAGGCGGTGGCGCTGCACTGGTTATCGACACTCCCCACCTGACAGGCATTGGCACTCCCGACCACGCCCGCTACAACATGCCCTTCGAGCCGCAACGCATGACATTCCTTCTCGGGCGGCTTGACCTTGTGCACCGTTTGCCCCTTATTGACGGCCGCTGGATTGCCGCAAGCCAAGACACTCCCGTACAGATCCTCGTCAACCTCGCTGGGGCTGGGCGGTATGGAAGCGTCGGCACCCCGCTCGCATTAGCGACGTCAGCACAGGCACGTTCCTTGACAGGCGTCATCGTCGGCGTCATCGCTGACGGGCAACCTGACGCGCATGTTTATGTTGATGCCTACGGCCTAGCTCAAAGAAGTCCTGATTTCTTCACCGATGCGACCGGCACCCTACTGCTCCACCTACCCGGATTCACCGCCACGGAATACGAAACTGTTGGTGCAGCGATTCTCGCCACTGGTGGAACAAGCCTCACCGTTGAAGGAATGCGACGGCATGACACCACCGGAACACTCATTGCAGGACTACGCACCCAACAACTCGCCTTCCTCGGCGCAGGCGCACTGATGTTGATCGTGGCCTCGCTGGGGATACTCAATATCGGCCTCGCCGCAATCTCCGAACGCTCCCGCGAACTTGTTGTGCGGCGCGCAGTTGGAGCAACCCGAAGCGACCTCGTCGGTCAGGTACTCCTCGCCGCCAGTGTGCCCGCACTCGCCGCTACAGGAGCAGCCCTCGCTGTTGCTGTAGTTGTTGTCCACTGGTGGATCCCCGGCCAGATCCCACCCCATTCCGCTATCACTCCCCCCACCGTTCCCTGGGACGCGATGATCGCGGGCCTTGCCGCAGCCATGTGCACCGCCCTTCTTGGAGCACTTGCTCCAGCCATCATCGCCAGTCGCCTTGATGTCGCCGACACCCTCCGCGAGTAAATGTTCGGTGGGGCCAACACCCACCCTTCCCTTCTTCTCGCGCGCATCGCGTACACTATGGGGCGACCACGGTTGCCCGGTCGTCACGTTCTTTGCTTGCTGTTGTCGGCGTTTGCTTGATGACTTGTTCTTTCACGATCGGCTGCCACCCTTGCGGCGCCTTGATTTTCGGTTGCCGCCCACGCAAAGGCTTTCCCAACGTGACCATTGACAACATTGACGTGACCGCTGCCCCCGCACCGTCTGACGACGGCGCCGCCGCCCTAGCCGTCCCCTCCGCTCGCGCCCACCACGCGGCCGCCTCCATCCAACGCATGGACGTGTCTTTTGCGGACTTTGACGTGCGCCCGGAGATTGTGGGCGCCCTAGCAGACGTGGGCATCACCCACCCCTTCCCCATCCAGGCTATGACCCTGCCGGTCGCCTTGGCTGGGCATGACATCATCGGCCAGGCCAAAACGGGTACCGGTAAAACGCTGGGTTTTGGTATCCCCCTGCTCAACCGGGTGGTCGCTCCGGGGGAACCGGGCTGGGATGACGTGGTGGCCCCTGGTAAGCCGCAGGCTATCGTTGTCGCTCCCACCCGTGAACTGGCTGTTCAGGTGGCTGGTGACTTGGCGACCGCGTCAGCTCGCCGTCCCGCCGTCCGTATCGTGCAGATTTACGGTGGCCGCGCCTACGAGCCGCAGATTGCCGCCCTCCGCACTGGCGCTGAGGTTGTGGTGGGTACTCCTGGCCGCATCGTTGACTTGCTCAACCAGGGCCACCTGTCGTTGGCGCGGGCTGCCACCGTCGTTCTGGATGAGGCCGACGAAATGCTTGACTTGGGCTTCTTGCCGGACGTGGAAAAAATCTTGTCCCGCCTGCCCGCCCAACGCAACACCATGCTTTTTTCGGCGACCATGCCTGGCCCGGTCGTATCCATGGCCCGCCGCTACATGTCATCCCCAACCCATATTCGCGCAGCCGACCCGGACGACGACGGCGCCACCGTCAAGAACACGGCCCAATACGTTTACCGTTGTCACGCCCTCGACAAAATCGAGGTTTTGGCCCGCATCTTACAGGCCGACGGGCGAGGCCGGGCCATCGTTTTCGCCCGCACCAAGCGGACTGCCGCCAAGGTTGCAGAAGAACTGGCCGACCGCGGTTTTGCTTCCGGTGCCCTCCACGGCGACCTGGGCCAGGGTGCCCGTGAGCAGGCCCTTCGCGCCCTGCGCAACGGAAAAATCGACGTTCTTATCGCCACCGACGTGGCCGCCCGCGGTATCGACGTTGACGATGTCACCCACGTCATCAACTACCAGTGCCCCGAAGACGAACGCACCTACGTTCACCGGATTGGCCGCACCGGCCGCGCCGGGAAAAAGGGCACGGCTGTCACTTTTGTCGACTGGGATGACGTGCCCCGCTGGTCCCTCATCAACAAGCAGTTGGATCTGGGCATCCCCGAACCGGTCGAAACCTACTCCACCTCCCCGCATCTCTTCAGCGACCTGAAGATTGCGGAAGGCACCAAGGGCCGCCTGCCCCGCGACCGCCGCGTGCTGGAAGGTCTGTCCGGTGAAACCCTGGAAGACTTAGGCGAAACCGGCAAGCGAACCTCTAGCGGACGTGGGCGCGACGGCGGTTCACGCAGCGGCTCGCGGGACGGTGGACGCGGCGGGTCTGGTCGCGGTGCTGGTAGCCGGGACAACCGTCGTAGCCGCGACGGTGAACATCACGACGCCGGTCACAGCCACGGTCGCGCCGACAAGCCGACCCACGCCCGCACGCGCAATCGCACTCGAGGCGGCAACCCCGCATCTGCCGACGGCGCCGCTGGTCAGGCTGGTCAAGGCGAGGCTCCCGCCTCCGCGACCACATCGCGCGACGGCCAGCCTGTTGGGGGTGACAGCCCGCGCAAGCAGGGAGACCACCGTTCCCACCGTCGGCCCCGTCACCGCCGCCGCACCCGGGGCGGCAACCCCGCCAGCGACAACGGCAACAGCACTGACAACGCCTGACGATCCGTCGTCCGCCAGAAACGTTGTCGGGCGATACTCGCCTAGGCTTCCAGGTAGCGGAGGACGGCCAGGACGCGGCGGTTGTCGGCGGCGTCAAGAGGCAGGTCAAGTTTGGTGAAAATAGCGGCGACGTTCTTTTCCACTGCCCCGGCGGACAGGTAGAGGGTTTCGGCGATAGCGGCGTTAGACCGGCCTTGGGCCATAAGGTCGAGCACTTCGCGTTCGCGGGCAGTGAGTCGGGCTAGACCTGCGTCTCCCACTGATGCGGCCCCTACCAGTTGTGACACCACTTCCGGGTCCAGTACCGTCTGGCCTGCGGCAACGCGGGTGATAGCGTCCATAAAGTCGCCCACATCGGCCACCCGGTCTTTGAGGAGATAGCCGACGCCGTGGGCGCCAGTTTCTAGCAGCCGGGTTGCGTAGGCGGCCTCCACATACTGGCTGAACAGCATGACCGGCAGGCTGGGGTACTGGCCACGCAGGCTGATCGCCGCGCGCAGACCCTCATCGGTGAAGTTGGGTGGCATCCGAATATCGGAGACCACGCAGTCTGGCAGCCCAGCAGCCGATGCGGCCCGCACGGCCACCTCAGCCAGCAGGGCATCCCCATCGTCGACGCCGGTCACATCGTGCCCCCGCCGCGTCAGCAGGGCCACCAGCCCATCGCGCAGAATCGCCGAATCTTCCGCAACAACAATGGTCAAAGGCTCCGCCGTGACGCTCACGGGCCTCATCCTGCCATCTCACCTGTCAAACGTGTGCAGATGACGCAGGAATCAACGCGACGGGCAGGGTCAGAGTGACGGCGGTAGGGCCGCCGATGGGGCTGGTGATGGTCAAGGAGCCGTCGATGGCGGCGACCCGGTCGGCTAGGCCAGCCAGGCCGGTGTGGCGCCCGTCGTTGCTGGTCGGATGGATGCTGGCCCCGCCGTGACCGTTGTCGGACACAGCGATCTGCAGGGCGGTGCTGGCGGGCGTGGCTGGCGATGTCGTGGCGGGCGTCAGGTCAACCGTCACGGTCGCCTGGCTGGCGCCCGCGTGTTTGGCGACGTTGGTGAGGAG
>JAITCK010000017.1 GCA_031283115.1 Cellulomonadaceae bacterium
CCCGGCTCAACGGCATTCCCATCGCCGCCGACGGCACCTACCGCGACTACTGCGACGTAATCCGCACCTCCGCCGAAAGTCAGCCCATCGCCATTGAGGTGCTGCGCTTCGACACGGAAGAGTTCCTTTTCGGTGAACTCAACAGCGGCAAAGTGCTGCAACAAAAGAGCAGTTTCGCTGAGCCCCCAGAAGAAAGCCCTAGCGACAACGGCGGCAGTGGCGGCGGCAGTTCAAGCGTCGGCTACGTCACCGTGACCGACGACACCGGCTCCATCAGCCTCGACGCGCCAACTTCCTGGGTCGCATCGACTACGCCGGAAGACGGCGGAATCCCGTCCATCGTGGCGTCAAGTGACGTGGCTGGCTACCTGAGTTCATGGACCACCCCAGGTGTGGCCCTGCGCAAGGTTGACACAGTGATTCCCGTCGATGAGGGACTCGAAGTGGTCGCTCTAGAAACCGGCGCGTCGAACTCCTGCACCACCGGCGTCATTGAAGACTACACCGATGGCCTGTACACGGGCAAAGCCCAAAAATGGGAAAACTGTGGAGGAACCGGATCGACCTACGTGGTGATTGTGGCCCACCCTGACGACGGCAGCCCCTACACGCTGATCTTCAGCGGCCAATGGGTAAACCAGGCCGACGAAGAAGCAGTCCTCATGGGTGTGGGAACCTTCCGCGCCATGGAGTAAAACGCATCAGACAACGCGTCGGACAACGCATCCGATACGTCAGGTAAACACAACGTCGGCCCCCACACTGTCACAGGTGGGGGCCGACGTTGTGGCGTTACGAGTGAAATCCCGCTGTCACTTGATGAAGCGGAAAGTCCAGGGGTAACGGTATGGCTGCAAACGGTTTCCAGCCATAGCGCCTTGGACGGCGAAGATAATGTCAATGACGAAGACAGCGGGGATAAGGACAAACCCGATGAAAGCTATCGTCAACAAACTGCTGACAAACAAGGCGATGGCCACCACAATCTGGAAGTTCAACGCTTCTTTCGCGTGCTCACCTGCAAAAGCGCTGCGATCCTTGAACATGAGCCACAAGATGAGTGGAACAACGAAACCGGTGAGCAGGCCACCGACATGACTCCACAATGACACCTGGGCCACGGAAGCCTGATCCAAGGGTGCAGGCGGAGCGTACCCATATGCAGGCTGACCAGGCTGCTGTGCATACTGCGACGGGTCTGGTTGTGCGTATTGCTGCTGCGCGTACTGCGGGTCTGGCTGTGCATGTTGAGGCTGAGGGGGAACGGGCGCCTCGAAAGCAGGCTGGGCGGGCGGTGCGGCAGGCGCGTCGAAAGCGGGTTGCTGCGGTGTTGCGGAATCGGTAGTGCCATCTGGCTGGGGGGGGGTGAGATTATCGCTCATGCGCCTCAATGTAGCCTGTTGATGCCGAATCAGTGGTGAGCACGCGCCGATGGCACTGCGCGTCTCCCGAAAGAGTCCATCATGTGCTCCATGAGCGACTTTACTGGACAGCCTCAGCCTGCCGAACAGCCCGTTGAACCCGTCACCTCTGGCGAGCCTGCCGGGCAGCAGCCTGCATCGCCGCAACCCGCACCTCCGCGGTATGGCGCCTACGCGCCGGACGGGCAGATGCCGTCCGCACCGCCGGTGGGTATGCCGGTTGCCCCCCCGCTGCACACGCCCCAGGCGGGCGGCTCACCCTACGGTTCGCCCATGCCTGCTGGACCGCTGCTGCGGGTGGGCGATGCCCTGCGGTTCGGCTGGCACCACTTCAAAGCCAACTGGGGTGCCTGGGTGGTGTTTACTTTGCTGGTTGCCGTGGTCCAAGCCCTCTTTGTTGCCCCCTACCTGCGGGAAGTGTGGGCGGCCATGGTGCAGGCCATTGACGCTGCCCGGGCTGGCAATGCGACACCTGATGCAGCGTTGAACTTCGGGTTCTCCCCGGCCATGATGCTCGCCCTGACGGGTGGTGTCGTTCAGACGGTTCTGCTCGGTTTTGGCCTGGTAGCGGCCCTACGTACCGCCTCGGGTGACCGCCCCAGCATTGTGGACTTCTTCCGCAGCCAGCGGCTCGGTCAGGTGGCCTTGACGGCCCTGGTGCTGGGGGTTGCGGCGCAAATGTTCGGCATGGGAGGAGTCCTGGGGATTGCCTGGCAGATTCTCACCGTCTTTGCTGTGGCCTTTGTCTACGACCGCAGCCAGCGTGTTTTCCAGTCCATCAGTGCCAGTTTCACGCTGGTAGGTAAAAACTTTGGGGCAGTCTTTTTGCTGCTGCTGGCCATCGTTGGCATCAACGCCCTTGGTGCCCTCGCCCTGGGCCTTGGCCTGCTGGTGACAGCCCCCATATCACTCTTGGCTGTCGCTTTTCCCTTCCGCCGCCTGGCCGGCGGGGCGATCGTATGACGGAGCCTCAGTTCGGTCAGATGAACCAGCCTCCAGCCGATTACGGCAGCAAGGTGGGGGCTGACGCGAAAGCCCACGAGAAGTTCCTCGCCGAGGAACATCTCATGGAGCCGATAGGTTCAGCGCCCCGCTGGAATCCGCTGGCCTGGGTGTCGCTGGGCTTGGCCGTGACAACCCTCTGGGGGCTAGGGTCGCTGGCAGCCATTGTCACCGGCCTTATTGCCTTGCATCAGGTCTCTGCCGCCGAGAAGGCGGTGTCAGAAGGTGACCCGGATGCGCAACTGCAACGCGGCAAAGCCTTGTCCATTGTGGGCACCCTGCTGGGTGCAGTGGGTGTGGCTGCCGCCCTGCTTGTCATCGTTGCCGGTCAACGGTAACCGGCAACGTCAGCAGGGTTGAGGGCTGCTAGCCTTCGTGGGTGGGTTCGACGGCGGTTGTGACGTTTTGCGTTACAGCGCAACCGTCACTACTCAACCATCGAGGTGTATCAGCGGCCGCGGCGGGCGGTGAGAGAGCCCCACCAGGTGCGGGCATCGGCTTGACGGGCCAGGCTGCGCTGCTGGTGTTCCTGGGCCTGGCGGCGGTGGTCGGCGTTGCGAACGGCCTGCTCTTCAATGCCGTG
>JAITCK010000035.1 GCA_031283115.1 Cellulomonadaceae bacterium
TGCCGATAGCCAGGGTGGATGACACCACCCGCACCAGCATGGAACCCCGCCACCAGTGGTCTACCCCGCCAGCATGACGGGCCACGGCAGCCCGCAAGGCGGCGGCAGGCTTGCGGAAAAAGTCACGCACAGATCAAAACCAGTTCGCAAGCGGTCACACGCGGGCCGGTACGGGCGCCCCGGCCTTGTAGCCGACCCCGCGAACCGTCTGCACGCTGATGGGGTTTTCTGGGTCTTGCTCCACTTTGGCGCGCAGACGTTGCACGTGCACGTTGACTAGGCGGGTGTCGGCGGCGTGCCGGTAACCCCAGACTTGTTCCAGCAGCACTTCACGGCTGAAAACCTGCCAGGGCTTACGGGCCAAAGCCACCAGCAGATCGAACTCTAGCGGCGTGAGGTTGATGCGCTCTCCCGCCCGGGTGACCAGGTGGCCGGTCACGTCAATGTCCAGGTCGCCGATGTGCAGGCGCTCAGGGCCGGGTTCGACAGCACCGCGCAGGCGGGCGCGGATTCGGGCCACCAGTTCTTTCGGTTTGAAAGGTTTGGGCACGTAGTCGTCTGCCCCGGCTTCCAGGCCAGCCACCACGTCCAGGGTGTCTGATTTGGCGGTGAGCATGATGATGGGGGTGCCACTTTCGGCGCGAATCTCCCGGCACACTTGCACGCCGTCCTTGCCGGGCAGCATCACGTCAAGCAGGACAAGATCGGGTTGGGTCTCATGGAAGATATCGAATGCGTCACTGCCCGTGGAGCAGAACACCGGATCGAAGCCTTCAGACCGCAGCACAATACCGATCATTTCGGCGAGGGCAACGTCGTCATCAACGACAAGAACACGTGTGTCCATGGGGTAATGATGCCCGATTCGTTACCCAGATCACGGGAAGGTCACAACAACGGCCTGTTGGCGTGTCGTAAAAACACGCCAACAGGCCGTTGTTAGCCGCCTCACACGGTCGTCTTGGCCTTCGAGGCTTTACGAGCAGCACTGGCGATAGCAGCAACAATGAGGGTGACGCCCACAATAATCAGCAGCCAAATGGATGCCATCGTCATGTCGACGGCCGCACCCACGCCCGCCGCGAAAGCCAGCAGGGCCAGCGCGATAACAACGAACCCCCACATGATGGTCCGGGGCCGCACCTCCTTGCTCACGGGAGGCTCCACCCACTGCGCAGGCGCCGGGAAGGGCGCGGGAGCCGGTGCTGCTGCAGGCCGGGGCGGAGCGGCAGCAACTGCCGGGGCAGGCAGCAGAGCCGGAGCGGGCATAGCAGCCTGGTGGCCGGGCAGGGTGGGGGCTGCCGTCGGAACTGCCGCCGTCGGGGCAGCGCCACCAGCGGGGCCGCCCGTCACGGGAACAGCAACCGCCGGGGCACCGGAATCGGTGGGGATGGGGATGGTGGGGTTGTCAGTCATGGTCAGTCCTCAACAGTGTTGGTGGGGGTCGGTTCTGGTGCTGCCGACGGTGTGGGCGCACTGTCACTTCCAGGGGCACGGTCGCGCCCGGGGACAAGCAACTGTTGCGGCCCACGCACGGCACCGCCGGTATCGGTGATAGTGACGTTGCCTGCACCGGCGTTGACCTGCACAACGAGTGTGACAATCGAGTTGTCGTCCGCAACGGCAGCGGAATACCACATGTCTTGGTACACGCCTGCGCCCTCGACAATTTCGTCGCGTCCGTCAACGCGCCAGCGAGCCTGCCCGGCACCAAGGCGCACGTCAGCCCGCACGGGGATACCTTGCGGAACGATGACAGTGAGGTCACCAGCCACCATGTTGATGGGGACCACCACGTGGTCGCCCTCGTACAGCGGCAACTGGGTGAGGTCAATGACGGGGTCACCAAAAGTGGTGCGGAATCCGTGGGCGGCTTCGACAGGGTCGGTCACACCGACAGTCCCGCTAGTGACCCTGCGGCCCTGCGGAGCAATGTTCTCCCAGATGCGGCGGTCTTCAAGGGAACGCACCTGGTTTTGTTCATGCACGTAGCGGGTGTCTTGCATGTTGTAGCCCAAGGGCAGGGCGGCAATCAGGCCGATGATAGCCAGGAAGCCCAGCCAGCCAGACCTACGTCCCCGCATACCGCTGATGATGATGGCTAGGCCGATGACCACCAGGGTGGCAACCAGCCAGCCCAAAATGAGCATGAGGTCGCCCTCGAACTTGTGCTGAACGCCATACCAGTCAAACTGCCAGGCCGCTAACGCGACCGCACCCAGCAGGGCGCTGATGCCTAGCGCTACGGCGACGGCAGCGCCGCCCGATCCCTTGACTACCGGCCTACCAGACCGTTCTACGGCTTTCTGTTGGGCGTAGGCGGCCCGCTGCTGGGCGGCCTGAGTTTTTTCCCAGGCCCGCTGCTGGGCTGCTTGGGTTTTCTCGTAGGCCTTCTGCTGGGCGGCGGCCACTTTGGCTTGGGTGGCGGCGGCAGCGGCTTGGACGGCAGCGGCAGCCTGGGCAGCACCCGTAGTGGAGGCGTTATCGGCTGGAGGGGTGGTTCCTGGCCCATGTCCGGGCAGGTAGACGGGGTCACTCATTGCTGTCTCCTTCAAAAGTCTCGGACGTTTCGGTCGGTTCAGCGTGCTCTCCAGAAGCGGCATCGACAACGGCTGCCGCCTGGGTGGCTGCCACGTCAACGGGAGCAGCCGGGATGGGTTGTCCGCAGCCGCAAGCGCAAACCTGCACGCCAGCGGGCACAGGAACGGCGGGAACGGCGGCGCTAGGGACAGACGCAGGGACGACAGGGTTTGCGGCGGTGGCCGCATAAGGGGCCGGGAAAGCGGTGGGCGCGGGAGCGTAAGGGTAGGCGGGGCCGCTACCGGGGGCGGGGAAGGGTTGTGCGCCTGCACCCCAGCCGTTGGCGGTGCCGGATGCTGCCATGGCGGCCTGCTTGCGGCGGTGACTGTCGCGGATGGCGCGGACAATCAGCACGATGACGATAACCCAGACGGCCACCCACAGCAGGCCAACAATCCAGTTCCAGACCCCGTGCAGCCACCACAAGCCG
>JAITCK010000094.1 GCA_031283115.1 Cellulomonadaceae bacterium
ACACGCCCGCGCACAACACATTTGACTCGATCAGGCCCGCTTCAAGCCTGACACAGTTACTCAAACCAGAAAAGGTTACGAACGTGCGTACCTACACCCCTAAGCCCGGTGACCTCCAGCGCGACTGGTATGTCATCGACGCTACTGACGTCGTCCTCGGTCGCCTGGCGACCCAGGTCGCTACGCTGCTGCGCGGAAAGCACAAGCCGACTTTTGCCCCGCACGCTGACGGTGGAGACTTTGTCATCGTCATCAACGCGGACAAGGTTGCTCTTTCCGGCAACAAGCGCGCCACCAAGATGGCCTACCGCCACTCTGGCTACCCGGGCGGCCTCACCGCTACCCCCTACTCCGAGTTGCTCGACAAAAACCCTGAGAAGGCCATTATGAAGGCCGTCCAGGGCATGATCCCCAAGACCACTCTTGGCCGTCAGCAGCTCACCAAGCTCAAGGTTTACCGTGGCAGCGAGCACCCGCACGCCGCCCAGCAGCCCAAGCCCTTCGAGATCACCCAGGTTTCGCAGCAGGCCTGAGCCTGACTGCTGAAGTCGTAAAGACGATAGGAATCACAGTGGCAAACACCACCGTCGAGGCCCCTGTGGACGAACTCGAGTCCGCAGAAGAGGCCCCCAGCACGTACACGACCGAATCGGAATCGCCTGTGGCGAACCGCGGTCAGTCCATCACCGCTCCCGGCCAGGGTCTTGGCCGCCGTAAGGAGGCAGTCGCCCGCGTGCGCCTGGTTCCCGGTACGGGCGCCTGGACAATCAACGGTCGCACCCTGGAAGACTACTTCCCCAACAAGGTGCACCAGCAGCTCGTCAACTCGCCGTTCAAACTGGTTGAGGTTGAGGGTCGTTTCGATGTTGTTGCCCGCATCACCGGTGGCGGTACGTCCGGCCAGGCCGGCGCCCTGCGTCTCGGTATTGCCCGCGCACTCAACATTATTGACCGCGACGCTAACCGTCCCGCCCTCAAGAAGGCTGGCTTCCTGACCCGCGATGACCGTGCGGTCGAACGCAAGAAGGCCGGTCTCAAGAAGGCCCGCAAAGCCCCGCAGTACAGCAAGCGCTGATTGTCAGATCACCCAGCGTTTTTCTCGAACAGCCCCGTCGGTTTTCCGGCGGGGCTGTTTCGTGTCCGACGGGGGCACGGGCGTTCCGGCCCGATGGGAGCCGTACTGCGATTGCGGTGCGGTTGCGGTACGCGGTGTAACGCAGTGCGGGGCCAGTGCTCGTGCAGTGCGGGGTGAACGATGGTTTGGCGCATACTGCTCAGCGGGAGGCCAGACAGCCTGGATTGTAGGTTTCGGCAAAAGGCTGGTGGGTGGGTGCTCCTACCATCTTCCCTGTGATTCTTGCTCTTGCCGCCCTCACAGCCTTCATCGCTGCCGCCATCCAACGGATTACCGGCATCGGTTTTGTGCTCGTCTTCCTTGGCCCCATTGTGCTGCTGTACGGCGCCTACGAAGGCCCGACGTTGGCCATCATGATGGCTCTTGTTGCTGCGGCGGCAGCGATCCCGCTGGTGTGGCGGGACATTGAATGGAAGCGGTCACTCTGGCTTATAGTGCCCGGCCTGCTGTTTGCCCCGCTAGGGTCTCTGATCGTCCACCACCTGCCGTCTGGCTGGCTCATGGTGGTCACCGCAGCCCTAGCTTTCTTTGCCCTGGTGGCCGCCTACATTCCGGCCCTTGCCCAACATTTGCAAGGCCGACGAGGTGCCGTCATCGCTGGTAGCGCCGCCGGTCTCATGCATGTCACTGCTGGCCTGTCTGGCCCGCCTGTCGCCTCTTACGCGGTGGGGGACAAGTGGGATCAACGCCGGTTTGCGGCCAGTATTCAACTCATTTTTGTGGTGTTTTCTGCCGTGTCGATTGCCTTGCGGGGCTGGCCTACTGAATCGGCGGCCACCCTGTGGACTCTTGTTGGGGCGACAGCCTTGGGCATTGTTGCTGGGAGCCTGCTCAACAAGTTTGTTCCCAAAAATGTTGCCCGCACCCTCATGCTCATTCTCGCCTGGGCGGGGGCCATCGTGCTGCTTGTCCGCGGCCTCATCGCTATTTTCTAACCCCACCCCAGAACACCCTCAGAGGAATCCATGACTACCAAGCGTTACGCCATTATTGGTGCTGGCCCGTCTGGCCTGGCTGCCGCCCGCGCCTTCCAGAAGGCTGGCATTGACTTTGACGGCTTCGAGGCGGCGGCAGGCGTTGGCGGCCTGTGGGATATCGACAACCCCCGGTCCACCATGTACGAGTCAGCCCACCTCATCTCTTCGCGGACTACCACCCAGTTTGATGAGATGCCCATGAAATCTGGCATCGACTACCCCAGCCACCGGGAACTCATCGGCTACTTCCGCGACTACGCCGACCGTTTCAACCTCACCGAGCGCTACCTTTTCAACACCCGCGTGCTGGACGTCCACCACGACATGGACTACCGCTGGGCCGTGACAGTTCAGGGCGCCGACGGCAGGCAGGTCACTCAGCACTATGACGGCGTGATCCTAGCCAACGGCACCCTGGCCGAACCCAACATTCCCACGTTCCCGGGCACCTTCGACGGTGAAATCATCCACTCCTCCCAGTACAAGCGGGCCTCACAGTTCGACGGCAAGCGGGTGCTGGTTATCGGCGCCGGAAACTCGGGCTGCGACATTGCTGTCGATGCCGTCCACCACGCGGACGCCATCGACATGTCCGTGCGCCGCGGCTACTACTTTGTGCCCCGCTACCTCTTTGGCAGGCCCACAGACACTCTCAACCAGGGCAAACCCCTGCCAGCCCCCATCAAACAGTTGGTGGACAAGAACCTGCTCCAAGCCTTCACCGGCGACCCGGTCCGTTTCGGCTTCCCCCAGCCGGACTACAAGATTTACGAATCCCACCCCATCGTCAACACCCTCATCCTCAACCACCTGGGCCAAGGCGACCTGCAAATCCGCCCCGACATTGAGCGGTTCGACGGCCACACCGTCCACTTTGTGGACGGCAGCGCCAGCGACTACGACCTGATTCTGCTGGCCACCGGCTACAAACTCGACTACCCCTTTGTCGACCGGGCCGACCTCAACTGGCAGGGCGCCGCCCCCGACCTTTACCTCAACATTTTCACCCCCTCCTTCAACGGACTCTACGTGATGGGCATGGTGGAGGCTTCCGGCCTGGGCTGGCAGGGCCGCTACGAGCAGGCCGAACTCATCGCTCAGTACCTGGCCGCCGACGCCACCGACCCGGCCCGGGCTGCCGCCTTCCGTGACCGCGTGCTCAACCAGCCCTGGCCCGACCTGACCGGCGGCTACAAGTACCTGGGACTCGAGCGGATGTCCTACTACGTCAACAAGGACGCCTACCGGTCCACCGTCCGGGCAACAACGGAAGCCCTCCGGGGTGACGCACCGGCCAGCACCAGTTCGACAGCCAACAAACTGGCCTTGGGTGCAGCCGCTGCCGTCGCCGTTGTCGGCCTAGTCACCATCATCGCCAAAGCTGCCGGAAAGAAGGTGTCCGCATGAACGCCGACGACGTTCTCCTCAACTTCAACCCGTCCATGCAGGTAGTCCTCACGGTGGTGTTGGGCCTCATCATGTTCGGCATCGCCCTGGACACCCAAGTGCGCGACTTCGCTGTCGTCGCCAAAAAACCCAAGCCTTTTATCATGGCTATCGCAGCCCAACTGCTGGTGCTGCCTGCGGTGACTTTCGGCCTCACCCTCATTCTGCCCGTCTCCGCATCTATGGCCCTGGGCATGATTTTGTTGGCCTGCTGCCCGCCCGGCAACGTGTCCCAACTGCTGACCCACCGGGCAGGCGGCAACACGGCCCTGTCCGTATCAATGACGGCCGTAGCCAACGTCCTCTACATTTTCGCCCTGCCCCTGTCGGTCTCCTTCTGGGGCGGCCTGCACCCGCAAGCCCGCGACCTAGTTCAAGCCGTCAACCTGGATCCGATGTCCATGCTGGGCGACATTGTCCTCATCATTGGACTGCCCTTTGTGTTGGGTATGGCGGTGCGCCACAAGTTCCCCCAGGTAGCCCGCCGTATCCAGCCGTTCGCCAAAGTGTTCAGCCTCCTGGCCCTGGTCGGCTTTATCGTGGGCGCCCTAGCCGGCAACTGGACCTACTTCATCGCCTTCGTCGGCGTGGTCATGGTGGTTGTTATCGTTCACGACGCCGTAGCCCTGGGTATCGGCTATTCGACGGCCGTCATCGGCGGGCTCGGCACCCGCGAACGCAAGGCCATCACCTTCGAAGTGGGCATCCGTAACGGCGGGCTAGGCCTCGTGCTCGTCTTCTCCTTCTTCGGTGGCCTGGGTGGTATGGCTATCGTCGCCGGATGGTGGGGCGTGCTCGACAACCTCATCGGTTTAGGCGTGGCAAGCCTGTGGAGCCTGCACACCAAACGCCGCACCGGCACTGTGACCGGCGACGCCTCCCGGCACGGGTTCGGCCCCCTGCGCCGCCGTGGCCTGCGCGCCGCTGCCGTCGCCCAACCCATCGGCTACGTGGAAATCGTCGCCGACGCCGCAGCCGCCTTAGATGGGGCAGCAGCCCTCGACGGCATGGATCTGGCCGACATTGCCGCCGCCCACGCCGACCTTGACATGGTGGAGGTGGCCTGATGTCGCGTGTCCTCATCACCGGCGGGGCCGGATTTCTGGGAAGCACGGTAGCCCGCGCCCTAGCCTCCCATCCCGACGTATCCCTGGTGGTCGCCGCCGACGTGCGCCACCCGGCCACCCCCACGGACGGCGTCGCCTTCGAAGAATGTGACGTGACCGTCCCCGACGCCCTTACCCCCATCCTGGCCCGTCACAGCATCGACGTTGTCGTCCACCTGGCCGCCATCGTCAACCCTGGCCACAATGTCGACCTGGAATACCGGGTAGACGTGGACGGATCCCGCAACGTGCTCGACGCCTGTCTGGCCGCCGGAGTCCGCCGCATCGTCGTGTCATCATCCGGCGCCGCCTACGGCTACCACGCCGACAACCCCGACTGGCTGCACGAAACCGACCCCGTGCGCGGAAACGACGAGTTCCCCTACTCCCGCCACAAGCGCATCGTCGAAGACATGCTGGCCGACTACCGGGCCAAGCACCCAGACCTGGAGCAGGTGGTGTTCCGCATCGGCACCATTCTGGGAGAAACCGTCGCCAACCAAATCACCGCCCTGTGGGACGGCAACCGCATCCTCGCCATCGCCGGATCCGAATCCCCCTTCGTTTTTGTGTGGGTAGACGACGTAGCCGCCGCCATGGTGCGGGCCGCCACCAACGGGCCAGCCGGAATCTACAATGTGGCCGGAGACGGCAAAATGACCGTCAACGACATCGCCGCCCGCCTGAGCAAACCCCTGCTCACCATTCCCGCCTGGGCGCTGACGGCGGCGCTCGCGGCAGGTCGGGCGCTGCGCCTGACCATCCACGGGCCAGAAAAAGTCCGATTTTTGCGGTACCGGCCCGTGCTCGCCAACGACGCCCTCAAAAACGACTTCGGCTACACACCGGCAAAAACTAGTCGTCAAGCCTTCGACGCCTACCTGGCCAGCCACCCCGGCGTCGCCCGGTAGCCCTCGCAGTTACCGCGACAGCCTACGGACGGCCACGGTGGTGGCGGCCACGCGAGGCCGCGTCGAAGACAGTCCCAAGAGCGACTAAACTTGGAGGAGTTTGATTTCTCCCACCGAAAAGGAAAAACTCATGGCTCGCATGTTCGGCACCGATGGGGTGCGTGGCCTCGCCAACCGGGACGTCACCGCAGAACTCGCCATGAGCCTGGGCTCAGCGGCCGCCCACATTCTTGGCGGCCCCGTCGAATCCCAAGGACGCCACCCGCGTGCCGTCGTCGGACGAGACCCGCGGGCATCGGGCGAGTTCCTGGGCGCAGCCATCATCGCAGGCCTAGCCAGCGCAGGCGTCGACGTGGTTGACCTCGGCGTGCTGCCCACCCCCGGCCTGGCCTTCCTGGTCACCGAGTTCAACGCCACCTTTGGCGTGATGATCTCCGCCTCCCACAACCCCATGGAAGACAACGGCATCAAGTTCTTCCAAACCGGCGGCATCAAACTCGACGACGCCATCGAAGACCGCATCGAAGCCCGCCTCGGCGAAGAATGGGAACGCCCCATCGGGTCTGACGTGGGCCGCGTCCACACCGACAACGTCGCAGCCGTCGAAAAATACATCGAACACCTAGTCGCCACCATCGGCACCACCTGGGACAACCGGCCCCTGGAAGGCCTACGCATCGCCGTAGACGCCGCCAACGGGGCTGCCTCCATCGTTGGACCAGAAGCCCTGCGCCGGGCCGGAGCCGATGTTGTCGTCATCAACGCCTCACCTGACGGACGCAACATCAACCGCAAGTCTGGCTCCACCCACCCCGAAAACTTGCAGGCCGTTGTCGTCGCCTCCGAAGCAGACTTCGGGGTCGCCTTCGACGGAGACGCCGACCGCTGCCTGGCCGTCGACCACACTGGCGCCCTAGTCAACGGCGACGAAATCATGGGCATCATCGCCAAATCCTTCAAAGCCCAAGGCCGACTCCCCAACGACACCCTGGTTGTCACCGTCATGTCCAACCTGGGCCTCCTCATCGCCATGCGCGAGGCAGGCATCAACACCGTACAAACCGGTGTAGGCCCCCGCTACGGGCTCGCAAACAGGCGCGCCCACGGCCACGGCCGTGACCA
>JAITCK010000122.1 GCA_031283115.1 Cellulomonadaceae bacterium
GTCAGGTTTCGTTGTGGCGGTGCAGGCATGCACGCGACGGTGCGACGGTTTTACGACGTGACCGATGTGGCGGCCCAATACATGGGCCGGGCTTGGGCAGGGTCGCTGTCGGGGTAGTCGGTGCGGGCGTGGCCGCCACGCGATTCGGTGCGGGCCTGGGCGGCAGTGACGATGGCTGCGGCCACATCGAGCAGGTTGCGGTCTTCGACGGCTTGACGACTGGTCAGGGGGGTGTCGCGGGTTGCCGCCCGCCATTGACTGATCTGGGCGGCGGCCTGCGCTAAACCGTCGCCGTTGCGCACTAGGCCGACATGGATCCACATGAGTTGCTGCAAGGCCTCCCGGGTGAAGGGTTCCGACGGCGCTGCCAGCGGTGACGCTTCCACCGGTGCCGGGGTAGGCGCGGCCACCGCCGTGAACTCTATGGCGTCGAGCGGTCGCACCTGGCCGCGAACGCCTGGAATCTCCGGCATCCCACTGAGGGCGTCAAGGGAACGCCAGGCGAAAACGAGGCCTTCAAGCAGGGAGTTTGATGCCAGACGGTTGGCCCCATGCACGCCCGTGCAGGCCGCCTCGCCGACAGCCCACAGGCCGGGCACGGAGGTGCGCCCCCACTGGTCGGTGGCGACGCCGCCCATGAAATAGTGTTCGGCCGGGGTGACAGGCACCGGCTCGACAGCCCAGTCCAGGCCATGTTCGGCCAGGTTGGCGGCGATGGACGGGAAGCGTTTGGCCAGGGCGGCCCGTTTGTCGTCGGCGCTGCCAGGGTAGATGTCGCGGGCGTCAAGGAGTACCGGCTGGCCGCCCTGCCTGGCCATAGTGGAGGCGTTGCCGCGGGCCACTACGTCGCGGGGGGCTAACTCGCCGTCGGGGTGAATGTCCAGCATGAAGCGGTTGCCGTCAGCGTCACGCAGCACGGCACCTTCGCCGCGCACCGCCTCGGAGACGAGCGGGGTTCCCGGGACGGCCAGGCCGGTGGGGTGGAACTGAACCATTTCGAGGTCGCGCACGATAGCTCCGGCCCGTAGGGCGGCAGCGATTCCATCGGCGGTGGTGACGGGCGGGTTGGTGGTGTGGAGGAAGAGTTGCCCAGCCCCGCCTGTCGCCAGGATGACGGCGTCGGCGTCGATGACGGTTTCGCTACCGTCAGCGTCAAGCACCCGCACTCCGGTGGCCTGGCCGTCAGTGATGACAAGGTCAGTGAGGGTGACATGTTCGCGCACGTCAACGCCGAGTTTGCGGACGGCTTCGACCAGGCCGCGTTCAATCTCGCGGCCTGTCGCGTCGCCGCCAGCATGGTAGACGCGGGACGACGAGTGGGCGGCTTCTAGTCCGCGCGCCAGCCGGGTGCCGTACCCGCCGATGCGGTCGAACTCGACGCCTGCCGCCATGAGGTCGCCCACACGTTCTGGCCCTTCGCTGCACATGACGGTGACGGCGGCCTCGTCGCAGAGGCCAGCACCGGCGGTGAGGGTGTCGCTGATGTGGGAGGCCACGGAATCGTCGGGGAACATGACAGCGGCGATACCGCCCTGGGCCTTGGCCGTATTACATTCGTCAATAGCGCCCTTAGTGAGCACCACAACATCGAAATCTTGGCTGTCGCTGCTGGCAGGGCCGTCAGGGTGGCTGGCAGCCCGGTAGGCGGCGATAAGCCCAGCAATCCCCGAACCGACAATGACGATACGCATGAGGTCTAGCCTTCTGTTAGACGATGACGGGGGAGCCAGGCGCCTTGATGGGCTTGGATTTTGGCTGCGCCGCCAACATGCGCTCCAAAGCCACCCGGGCCTGAGCTGAAACGTCGGCGGGCACGGTGATCTGGTTGACTACGCGGCCTGCCACCAACTCTTCCAGCACCCAGGCCAGGTAGCCGGGGTGGATGCGGTACATGGTGGAGCAGGGGCAGACCACCGGGTCTAGGCAGAACACTGTGTGTTGCGGGTGGGCGGCGCCCAGGCGGTTGACCATGTTGATTTCGGTGCCGATAGCAAAGGTGGTCGGCTCGGTGGCCTCCTCGACAGCCTTGCGAATGTACTCGGTGGAGCCGGCCTCATCGGCGGCATCAACAACAGCCATGGGGCATTCAGGGTGGACGATGACGCGGACGCCGGGATGGTTGCCGCGGGCCCCCAGAATCTGGTCGACAGTAAACCGCTTGTGGACGGAGCAGTAGCCGTGCCAGAGGAGTACGCGGGCGTCACGAACCGTCTGCGGTTCGTTGCCGCCGCAGGGCAGGGACGGAACCCAGGTGGGCATCTGATCTAGCGGTACACCCAACGTTTTACCGGTGTTGCGGCCCAGGTGCTGGTCGGGGAAGAAGAGGACGCGGCGACCGCGTTCGAAAGCCCATTCGAGCACGGTTTCCGCGTTAGATGACGTACAGACGATGCCGCCGTTACGACCGCAGAAGGCTTTGAGATCGGCGGCAGAGTTCATGTAGGTGACAGGGATGACAGGCACCAAGCCGTCGTCGTCAAGGATGCCAGGTTCAATCCCCAATGCTTCATGGATTTGCGCCCAGGCTGTCTCTACCTCGCCGATGTCGGCCATGTCGGCCATGGAGCAGCCTGCGGCCAGGTTGGGCAGGATCACGGCCTGGTCTTCGCGGGCCAGAACGTCAGCAGTTTCGGCCATAAAGTGCACGCCGCAAAAGACGATGGCTTCGGCGGCTTCAACACTGAGGGCAGCGCGGGCCAACTGGAAGGAGTCGCCCACAAAGTCGGCGTGTTCAACAATCTCGTCCCGCTGATAGTAGTGGCCTAGCACGACAACCCGGTCACCCAAGGTTTGACGGGCGTCACGGATCCACTGGCGCAACTGGTCAGGGGAGGCTTCACGATATTCGGCAGGCAACTCGCCTTGCATGGGCGTCCACGATGGCGCAATGTCCACCATCGACGCGCCGGGGCCGTAGCCGATCACCGGGTCAAAATCCCACGGGTCTTGGTCGGCCCCGTACCCGCATTGCGCAGCCGTAGCAATGTCCGTGACGGCCAGCGGGTCGGCGGGCGGGCTGGTCAGGGCCAGAGTGACGGGTTCGGTCATGGCTGTTCTCCAAAGGCTTGTGAGGTCGCATGGGCCACTCAACCACACTAGCGCAGGTCAGTGCTGGCAGTCACTATGACGCGACAAGTGGCGACCACTCAGGGAGGCTTCCCAGGGCGTGGGGTGAAAGCGATCTAGGGTGTGCGGCATGACTGATGTGAATGTTGAGCAGGCTGTTACTGCTATTGCTGAGCGGGCCAAGCGGGCATCACGGGTGCTGGCGACGGCGGCGCGAGGGGTCAAAGACGCCGCCCTAGAGGCGATGGCGGACGCCTTAGAGGCCTCCAGCGACACCATCGTCGCAGCCAACGCCGTGGACATGAACCGGGAGCGGGCTGCCGGAATGAGTGCGGGCCTACTGGACCGCCTGGCCCTCGACACTGGCCGGGTGGCCGCTATTGCTGCCGCCCTGCGGGAGGTGGCCGCCCTGCCCGACCCGGTCGGTGACGTGGTGCGCGGGTCAACCCTGCCTAACGGCCTGCGTCTGCTGCAAAAGCGGGTGCCCATGGGGGTTGTCGGCATGATTTATGAGGCCCGTCCCAACGTCACCGTTGATGCGGCTGGTCTGGCCCTCAAAAGCGGCAACGCCGTCATCCTGCGTGGGGGAGCAGCGGCTGCGGCATCCAACGAAGCCATTATCGCTGTGCTGCGCGGCGCCCTGGACGCCCAAAGCCTGCCTGCTGACCTGGTGCAGACCGTCGATGCCTACGGGCGGGCTGGCGGGGTCGCCCTCATGCATGCGCGCGGCCTAGTCGACGTGCTGGTGCCGCGCGGGGGAGCCGGACTCATCCAAACCGTCGTCCGTGAATCGACGGTGCCTGTCATCGAAACCGGCGTCGGCAACTGCCACGTTTACGTAGACGTCGCCGCCAACCTGGCTGACGCCCTCGCTATCACTCTCAACGCGAAAACCCAGCGGGTGGGCGTCTGCAACGCCGCCGAAACCCTGCTGGTTCACGCCGATGTCGCTAACGTATTTCTGCCGGACATGCTGACGGCCCTAGCCGGGGCGGGCGTCATCATCCACGGCGACGAACGGACTGCCGCCGCCGCGCCGTCTGGCATCAACGTCATCCCGGCAACGACCGCCGACTGGGAAACCGAATACCTGGCCGCCGAAATCGCCGTCCGCGTGGTCGACAGCCTGGACGCCGCCATCGACCATATTCGCACCTACACATCCGGCCACACCGAAGCCATCATCAGCAACGACCTGGTCGCCAGTGAGCAGTTTGTTGCCCAGGTGGATGCGGCAGCCGTCATGGTCAACGCCTCCACCCGCTTCACCGACGGCGGCCAGTTCGGGCTGGGTGCAGAACTGGGCATCTCCACCCAAAAACTTCACGCCCGCGGGCCGATGGGTCTGGCCGAACTGACCACCACCAAGTGGATAGTTCACGGTGATGGGCACGTTCGCCCGTAAGTCGAACGTGCCCATCACGGCGCAGTGCTTTCTGCTCGGCCTTCGGCCGACGTTCACGTTCGCCCGTAAG
>JAITCK010000183.1 GCA_031283115.1 Cellulomonadaceae bacterium
CCTGTGGAGGTATAAACGTCGCCCGCCCCGCGAAAACACCGATACCCAGCGCGACCAGCACAGACGCCACCCACGCAACCCGCACCACAGCCACGCGCCTCATACATCAACACTACGACAACCAGCAGTTTTATGCCCGAGAATCTCCTGATGCCGCGATTCTGTGTCATGCCGTCGACCACCACATGCTTCGACACACATCAGCAGGTAACCTGATGTTGATAGCGACCCCTATCACACCAGCACAACCCAAGGAGAGTTCCGTGAAGATGCGTCAATCCATCCCGATTACGAGTGCATGGAAAGTTCTCATAGCAAGCACGGCAAGTCTTCTCCTTGGTTTAGGTGACAGCCTACGCAATTAGCGCACACTCAGTATCATGCACCACACCCGAAAACTGGGTACAACCTGTCAAATAGATAGGTTCGAAAATGATAATTAATCAGAAACTAAGCCGCGTTTTACTCACGATTTTCACCTTCAGTTGCTCCACGTGCGCCTGCTCGACCCAGAATTCCATAGTGGTTGAAGAGTATGTACGTCCATCTTGGATGGCAGAAAAAGTTCAGGCAGATGAAGAAAGAATCTCCGGCCACCAAGCATGCATAAACACAAAAGGATGGGACATTATAATAGATTGGGAGGGAGGTATGGATGTATCAAATTTAAACGACAGCGAAATGGAACGCTTATCCAACGACCTTCACTCTTGCTTTGACGAGTTGGGTTACACCCGTGATGATTCATTCCCAGATGAAGCTGATTTGCGGCTGTCCTACCAACGTCAGCTTGAAACCAGAGAGTGTCTTATTGCAAATGGAATCAAGGTGGAGACAGTCCCGCCAAGTGAAGATGTATGGGTGGATGAAGCATTAAAATTTTGGGCAGCAGTGCAAGCTGGAGAGTCACCGCCAGTTGAAAGTGGGGACAGTTGGTCTGCATACGATGATGTCATCAACCAAGGCCTTTACTCCGAAGAGTTAGTCAGGATCTGCCCGCAAGGGTGAAGTCACCCCCTCAAATCTACCGGTAGGATTGGCGGCTGGACTTGGCGTGGAGGAATCCACCTACACGCACACCTACCCGAGGAGTTACCCCGTGGCCGTTTCGCCGTCTGCCCGTCTTGATGCTGTTGTTTCCCTGGCCAAGCGCCGAGGATTCGTTTTCCAGTCCGGCGAGATTTACGGCGGCTCCCGGTCCGCCTGGGATTACGGGCCGCTGGGTGTGGAACTCAAAGAGAACATCAAACGCCAATGGTGGCGGGCCATGACCCGGCGCCCCGACATTGTTGGCATCGACTCCTCCGTTATCCTGCCCCGGCAGGTGTGGGTGGCGTCGGGCCATGTCGGCGTCTTCACCGACCCGCTCACCGAGTGCCTGTCCTGCCACAAGCGCTTCCGCGTCGACCAGATGCAAGAGTCCGTCGCCGAAAAGAAAAACATCGCCGACCCTGACACTGTCGCCCTGACCGACATTGCCTGCCCCCACTGCGGCACCCGCGGCCAGTGGACCGAACCCCGCGACTTCAACATGATGCTCAAAACCTATTTGGGCCCCGTCGAAGACGAGTCGGGCCTGCACTACCTGCGCCCCGAAACCGCGCAAGGCATCTTCGTCAACTTCGCCAACGTGGCCGGAGCCTCCCGCATGAAGCCCCCCTTCGGCATCGCCCAAATCGGTAAGTCCTTCCGCAACGAAATCACGCCCGGAAACTTCATTTTCCGCACCCGCGAATTTGAGCAGATGGAAATGGAGTTCTTCTGTGAGCCCGGCACGGACGCCGACTGGCACCAATACTGGATTGACCAGCGGATGGCCTGGTATACGGGCCTGGGTATCGCCGCCGACAACCTCCGCCTCTACGAGCACCCGCAAGAGAAACTGTCCCACTATTCGACCCGCACCGTGGACATCGAATACCGGTTTGGCTTTACCGGCGGCGAATGGGGCGAGTTGGAGGGCATCGCCAACCGCACCGACTTCGACCTGAAAACCCACACCGAAGTCTCAGGTAAAGACCTGGGCTACCGCGACCCGGTCACCAACGACAAATACTTCCCCTCCGTCATCGAACCGGCCGCAGGGCTCACCCGGTCCCTCATGGCCTTCCTGGTGGAAGCCTACGATGAGGACGAAGCCCCCAACACTAAGGGCGGCGTCGACAAGCGAACCGTGCTCCACCTGGACCCCCGCTTGGCCCCCGTCAAAGCCGCCGTGCTCCCCCTGTCCAAGTCCGCCAACCTGCTGCCCACGTCGGAGAAGTTGGCCGAGGAATTGCGGCAACACTGGAACATCGACTACGACGTCACCCAGGCCATCGGCAAGCGCTACCGCCGTCAAGACGAAATCGGCACCCCCTACTGCATCACCGTGGACTTCGACACCCTCGACGACCAGGCCGTGACCATCCGCGACCGCGACACCATGACCCAAGACCGCGTCGCCCTCGACAAGGTTGTTGACTACCTGGCCCCCAAACTCCTCGGCGCCTAGTTGACGTCCTAGTCGACGATGGTGGCGAGCAGGTTTTCGGTACGGTCCCAGACCTGCTGAGCGACGGAGGCATCATCGGAGCCGGGGAAGGATTTAGCGCCCCGACCTTGCACGTAAGTGCCGGGCTGGAAGTCCACGCCGGGGGTTCCCAAGGCCAGGCGGGCCAAACGTTGGGCTGCCGTCGTCGGCGACGTAAAGAGAGCCTTGACAAGGCGGCCCCGGTAAGCCCGGCCAATAAACGTGTCGGTACCCGACCCAAAATTGGACGCGATAACACCCGGATGGAAGGCCACCGAGGCCAAGCCACGGTCACTGTAACGGCGGTTCATCTCGACAGCCACATGCGTCATCGCTAGTTTGGCTTGCGCGTAGCGGGCCAAAGGGTGGAAGGTTCCCGAGGCAGCCTGCGAGTTCCGCACCAGCGGGTGCAGGTCGGCGACCGTGGGCTGCGCGGCAGGTGCAAGCGGCACGGCAGCCAGCCAGTCGACCTTCACCTGTTTTTGCATCCGAATGGACATGCTCGACGTCCACACCACCCTGCCGCCAGCCTCCACGAGGTTGCGGGCCAGCAGGCGGGTCAGCAGAGCAGGCGCCAGGTGGTTGACCTGCAATGTCCGCTCAAAACCGTCGGCGGTGACTGCAAAACCGTCGAACATGCCGCCCGAATTGTTGGCAAGCACGTCGATGCGGGGATGGTGGGCTTGGAGTTGCGCGGCCAGGCGTCGCACATCATCGAGCCGCGTGAAATCGCAGATGTAGCGTGGGGCACAGTCGAGGGCATCGGCGACGGCAGCCGTGCGCTGCGGGTCACGTCCAACGACGACAACCTGGTGCCCGGCCTCGTGGAAGAGGCGGACGGCAGCGGCCCCGATACCGGAGGAGGCTCCCGTGACAACGATGGTGTGTGCATCAGACATGGGCTGTAGTTTGCCCCAGGTCACCTGCCTTATCGTCCCCGGCAGTCGCCTTTGCCTGATGGGGCAGCGCATGAATGACGGCTAGGGCGATACCGCCTACCACTAGGCCGACCACGGTGGATAGGGCCGTCTCCGTCAACCAGCCCAGCACAGCCCCCACCCCCGGCACAGCCTCGCGGACCGTATGAGCCAGGTGTTCGACCGTCTCATAGGGCCAGGTCCAGGCCTGCCCCAGCCGGTGCCAGGTCTCGCCCACGTCGTAAAGGCTGCGCAGCAGAATGTGCCCGCCCACCCAGAGCATGGCCACCGTGCCCACTGTAGAAATGACGGCCAGCAACTTGGGCATCCCGACAACCAGGCCGCGCCCTGTCGCCCGGCCACAGCGCGTGCGCGCCCGTCGGGCCAGAAAACCTCCCATATCGTCCATTTTGACGATGAGCGCAACCACCCCGTAAACACCCACCGTCATCACTACCGCGACCACAATAAGAATGGCCAGCCGCTGCCAAAAACCCTCATGGGAGACCTCCGCCAAGGCGATGAGCATAATCTCCGTGCTGAGGATGAGGTCGGTGCGCACAGCCCCGGACACCAAGCCCTTTTCCGCGTCGGGCCCCTGCTGAACAACCGCCGTCGCATACTCGCCATGCCCGCGCAGCCGCTCCCACACCTTCTCGGCCCCCTCATAGGCCAGATAGGTTCCGCCGACAATAAGAATGGGCGGAAGCGCCCAGGGCGCGAACTGCGACAGCAGCAGGGCGGCAGGCAAAATGATCAGAAGTTTGTTGCGAATAGACCCGGCAGCAATCCGACGGACGATGGGCAGTTCCCGGTCTGCCGTCACCCCGTGAACGTACTGCGGTGTCACCGCCGTATCGTCAATGACGACACCCGCCGCCTTGGCCGTGGCCCGGCCTGCTGCCGCCCCCACATCATCCAGGGAGGCGGCCGCCAGTTTGGCAATCGCCGCAATATCGTCCAGCAGCCCCAGCAAACCCGCACTCATGCCCCGAACCTACACAAGGTTCAGGTGACTTTGCGGCCGGGACTCATTCGCGTCAGAGTCGAGTTATCCCTGCCGATTTGCCCTCATAGATTAGACTGAGCGGCTGGCCCAGCCTGACACCCACTTTTTTGGAGGACAACATGCCCGACCGGTCACTGCGCGGTATGAGCATCGGCGCGAAAAGCATGGAGTCTGATGAGGGCGTCGATTTCGCCCCGCGTTTCCAGGCGTACTACGACTGCCCTAATGGGCACACCATCATCTTGCCTTTCGCTGAGGATGCTGCCCGTCAGGGTGAGGTTCCTACCGAGTGGGAGTGCCGTTGCGGCGCTATCGCCTTGCTGCGTGACAGCGAGCAACCGGACTCGAAGCCGGTCAAGCCTCCGCGCACCCACTGGGACATGCTGTTGGAGCGTCGCAGTGAAGAGGAGCTTCAAGAGTTGCTGGATGAGCGTCTTGAATTGCTCAAGTCGGGCAAGATTCGTCGCGGCTGAAAATTGTTGACGCTGAGGCTCGTTGGGCGTTGAGGCGCCAAGCGTGGCTGTTTCTACGTCGTTCCGATGGTTTCGACGGTTGCGCCGTCGTCGTGACGCTGCTCAACTGACGGAGCCTCTGCCGACGGGACGGTGTAGTCGACGTCACGGCGGGGCAGGTTCTTTTGGCTGCGGCTCACGCGGCTGATGCGGGCGCCTGGGTTGACCAGGGCACGCAGTTGACGGAAGCGGTAGCCAATCCCCCAGGCTGTCGTTTTGCGCAAGGCTTCGGCGACGATGGCGTTGGACATTTTTGATGTGCCCACCTGACGTTCCACAAAGGTGATGGGTACTTCGACGACGCGACCGCCGTAGCGGGCCACATGCCAGGTCATGTCCACTTGAAAGCAGTAGCCGTGCGATTCGATGGCGTCGAGGCGGATGGCCCGCAACGTGTCGGCCGGGTAGACGCGGAAGCCAGCGGTCGCGTCATGGACGGGCATCCCCAGCATCAGGCGCGTGTAAGTGTTGCCGCCGCGAGACAGGATTTTGCGGTGGATCGGCCAGTTGACGACAGATCCGCCGGGTACCCATCGTGACCCGATGACGGCGTCGGGCAGGCGTCCGTCCGCGTCGGGGGTGACAGCTGCGCCGAGAAGGCGGGGCAGGTCGATGGCCCGGTGGGATCCGTCGGCATCCATTTCGACCAGGAAATCGTAGCCACGAGCCAGAC
>JAITCK010000212.1 GCA_031283115.1 Cellulomonadaceae bacterium
TCAAAGCGCTGCCCAAGGGTCTCCTCAAACACTGGAGCCTTGAAGGCTTCAAGGAAAAGTCCGCGCGGGTCACCCAAAAGTTTGGGGGAGAACTCAAACGCCCCGGGGATGGACAACTCACGTACCTTCATAAAGTTTTCCTGACGTGATGGCGGTGATGCGGTCAGCGTTGCGCGAGAAGAAGCGGACGCTTGAGCACTTTACAATCTCACGGTGATTGAGACGGCGGTGTCCTCTGTTCGTGTCCTTGATGTTCTTGATGCTCAACGCTGGCTGGTGATTGGTTCTGCCGGGATGCTGGGGCAAGACATGGTCGCTGCAGCCGCTACTGCTGGCGCCCAAGTGACAGGCCTTGACCGCCCTGTCGGCGGCGAACCCGGCATCGACATCACCAACTATGCAGGCACAGCGGCGCTCATTGTGGACGGGCATTACGACGTGGTGGTCAACTGCGCCGCCTGGACGGCTGTAGATGCTGCCGAGGATGCTGAAGGCCCGGCTTTTACGGTCAATGCTATCGGTGCCGCACATGTGGCCCGGGCCGCTGCCACTGTCGGTGCTCGGGTTGTACAAATTTCCACAGACTATGTTTTTGCTGGTGACGCTACTGAACCGTATGCGGAAGATGCGGTGATCGCGCCGGAAGGGGCCTATGGGCGAACCAAAGCTGCCGGGGAGTGGGCTGTGAAGGCTAACAGTGCTGACCATCTCATCGTGCGCTCGGCCTGGTGTTATGGTGCGGGAGGAACGAACTTCCCCAAGACCATGGCCCGCTTGGCCGCTAGCCGTGACGTGCTCACCGTCGTTGATGACCAGCAGGGCCAGCCCACCTGGACGGTGGATATAGCCGACCTCATTGTGCGGCTGGTTGCAGCGCAAGCGCCCGCAGGCACCTACCACGGAACCTCGCAGGGGGCTGTGACCTGGCATGGTTTCGCTCAGGCTGTCATGGAGGCTCTGGGCAGTGACACGCGCGTTGACCCGGTGAGTAGCGAGGCTTTCGCTGCCAAGGCTCCACGCCCGGCCTACTCTGTGTTGGGGCATGATGCTCTGCGTGCCATCGGCGTCGAGCCTATCGGCCAGTGGGATCAGCGATGGGCGCAAGCGGCACCGTCTGTGCTGGGGCTGTGACGCACTGCTCGCCTTTGACTGCATGGCCTCGCGGCACGCCGATGTGCCCACAGTCCACTTGATGCGGTAAGGCGACCATTATTCTTGGTTCTCGGTTCGCACTTATGGAAGGTATAGAGGCGTGCGCAGACTGTTTTCGAATCGAGAAGACCGCTTCACCCGCCATGCTGGCGCGCCTTTCCAACCGTCAGTTTCTGACGTTGAGCAGCCGGTCAAGATGGGGAACACTGCTGAAGGCACTGGCGCGCTGCCTATCGTCACAGAGCACAACTACGGGAGCAGACCCAACCGCACCATCTACCTGGTAGGCGCAGGCGGGAGCCCTAACTTTGGTGACGAGTTGACGATACGCCGCTGGTTGCGCCACCTCAACGACACCGAACCCGGCGCAACCGTGTGGGTGGACACGCCAAACCCTGGGTCTACGGCAACTGTTATGGCGGAAGAGCATCCGGGCTTGCGGACAACCGACACCATTTACCGCCTGGCTTCAGAGGCCGCCAATGATGAGGCACAGACTGTTGCGGCCTTCGTTCATCGGGCTCTCGACTACCCTGCTACGGCTTCCCGATGGATTCCCGGCATCGAAGTGTTGCGGTCTTTAGGGCCGGGGGACGTGTTCCACGTGACTGGTGGCGGATACATCAACGCGAGGCGGCCGCGGAACGTGGGCGTCATTGCTGCGGCAGCCTGGGTGTCCGCGAACACTCCGGCGATGGTTGCGGCGACAGGTTTGGGCCTCATGCCGGGTGATGCGGGCGTGAAAAACGTGTGGGCTGACGTGGCGTCAGAGTTTGACGTGTTGACCGTGCGTGATGCCCCGTCGCTGGCTTTGGTGAGCAGCAATTCTGCCGCCCTCATTGAGCCGGGTGTAGCCCTGATGGGCGGTTTGACGGGTGCAGTCATGCCGGATGCGTCAAGCGCCCCCAAGTTCATGGTGTGCGTCCAATCGGACATGCTTGACCAGCCGTTCGCTGTTGTTGTCGACAGTGTGCGCGCCCTTCTGCACACCTGGGGGGCTACCGGCACTGACGTTGGTTTTGTGGAATGTAAGCCGGAAGTGGACCGGCATATTTTTGATGCACTTGTCGTCGATTTTCCTGGTGCCCGCTACTACACCCTGTGGGATCTGCTGCGTGACGGGATGCCAGCACGGTCGGGTCAGCGATGGATTTCTAGTCGCTACCACCCCCACCTGCTGGCCGCTGGAGCGGGAGCAGCAGGCGTTGTCATGGTGGTCAACGACGACTATTGCGCAGTCAACTATGAGGCTGTCCGTGCGCTCGGTTCGGCTTGGACTCTGGTCAAGCCTGGCGGCGAAGCGATTGCAGCAGGCGGCCCAGGCTCGCTGCCCGCGCAGACGGCCCTGTATGCGAAGAATCTCGCGGCAACAGCCCGTAACGTGTACGGGGCGTCATCCGATTCCCTGGGCTGGGCTGTAGCAGCCAGCATGTTTGCTCGCTAAACAACCCGTCCGTCTGGTGGTGAAAGTTGAGTGGGGCGTGTAGAGCCTATCGGTCGACTGTCGACACCACCGTCGGGTGGTGTCAGTGTCCGGTGTCGAGCAGGTTGAGTAGGTAGGTGCCGTAACCGGACTTGACAAGTTTTTCAGCCCGTTCGCGCAGTTCATTGTCGGTGAGGAAGCCGCGACGCCAGGCTACCTCTTCCGGTGAGCCGATTTTCAAGCCTTGACGTTTCTCCACGGTGCGAACAAAGTCGCTGGCTTCTAGCAGGGAGTCGAAGGTGCCGGTGTCGAGCCAGGCGGTACCGCGGTGGAGTATTTCGACGTGAAGTTTGCCGCGTTCTAAGTATTCGCGGTTGATATCGGTGATCTCGTATTCGCCGCGTGCTGATGGTTTGAGGTTGCGGGCGATCTCGATGACGTCGTTGTCGTAGAAGTAGAGGCCAGGCACGGCGTAGTTGCTCTTGGGGTGGGCTGGTTTTTCTTCCAAGGACACGGCCTTGAAGGTGTCATCGAACTCGACTACACCGTATTCGGTGGGGTTGGACACGTGGTAGGCGAATATGACACCGCCGTCGATGGCGTCGAAGCGTCGGAGGGTGAGGCCGAGGTCGGAACCGTAGAAGATGTTGTCACCGAGTACTAGGGCTGCCGCGTTGTTGCCGACAAAGTCCGCGCCGAGCACAAAGGCTTGGGCGAGTCCGTTGGGTTCCGCTTGTACGGTGTAACTGATGGAGATGCCGAACTGTGATCCGTCGCCGAGTAGGCGCTGGAACTGTTCTGCATCGTGCGGCGTGGTGATGATGAGTATGTCTCGTATTCCTGCGAGCAGCAGGGTGGTGAGTGGGTAGTAGATCATGGGCTTGTCGTAGACGGGGACAAGCTGCTTGCTGACGCCAAGGGTGATGGGGTGAAGCCGGGTGCCGGAGCCGCCGGCCAGAATGATTCCGCGCATGGAGGTTATTGTGCCCGCTCACGGGCGGCCAGCGCGACTTCGATGCGCTCACGCGCCCGAACATTTCGCTCTTGGCGCGCCCCCGTTGTTACCGCGCTGTGACCTGAAACACAGTTTGGCGACGCCAAATCGGACAGTTACCACATTTGGGGTTGCGCGCGGCAGATGACACGCGTGTAATTCACTTAAGAAGTTCACGAAACGAACTGGCAGCACCACGAGAGAAGGAACAAAACGATGTGGAACCTGCTTGATGGCGAGACCATCCCATCGGACGCCCGCCCGGACGCGCCCGTCACTCCCAGCCGCGGCGAATACTTGGCTCCCGTTGTCCCCCTGTTTGGCGACATGTTGGACGAGGAAACGCAACTGGGCTGGCAAGACCGTGCCTTGTGCGCTCAAACCGACCCGGAAGCCTTCTTCCCTGAGAAGGGCGGTTCCACGCGTGAAGCGAAAAAGGTGTGCGGCGGCTGTGAGGTTCGCGCCGAATGTCTCGAGTTTGCTTTGCAGAATGACGAACGCTTCGGAATCTGGGGTGGCCTGTCAGAGCGCGAACGCCGCAAGCTCAAGCGCCGCGCTGTCTAAAGGCGGTTTCGGGGTTCCCGCAGAGTTTTCGCGGAGCGAAAAGTTTGTGGGGTGGAAGCGCCGCGTCGGCTGAGATAGGTCACAGCGGCCCGACACGGCCTGTAAATCCCCGTTTCCGGTACGGCGCCGTCGGATGATGGTGGCACGATGACTTCTTTGACGCAACGTGCCACTGGTTCCGTCTTGACGGCGGCTGACAACTCTGCGACGAATAACTCGCTGCACACGGTTCACGCTCTGGCGGGGGATCGCAGCACGTTGGTGGCGGTGACTGCCGTTGTTGTCACAAGAAAGTCCAGCCCGTTTTGTGATGTCACGTTGGCTGCCGTGGGCGCGCAGCAGCGGATGCCCGATGATGTCATCGTTGTTGATGCGGATGCTGTTGGAGCGAAAACTTTTGGTGCTGCCGTAGACGCTGTGGTGAGCACTCTGCCTGATGACGCCTGGTTGTGGCTGCTTCATGACGACAGCGCCCCTGAACCGGACGCTTTGACTCACCTGCTCCGTGCCATCGAGCACACGCGCGCCGTCGGTGTTGTCGGTTGTAAGCAGCGTCGATGGCTGACCAACTTTGACGGGACACCTCAGCCGTTGCCCCTTGGTTCGGCCAGTAATGCTGCCCAGGTGGCACCGCTTATTGAGGTGGGTCACACGGTGTCGCCGCTGGGCAGGCGGATGACAGGCATTGACGATACGGAGATCGACCAGGGCCAGTATGACGGCACCGTTGATGTGCTTGCGGTGGGTTTGGCGGGCGCCCTAGTCAAGGTGGCTGTGTGGCGGGAGCTGGGTGGCACTGACCGTGCGTTAGGTGTTTTTGGTGACGGTACCGATTTGTGCCGTAGGGCTTTGCGGGCGGGGCAGCGGGTGGTGGTTGAGCCTGCGGCGGTGATCCATCATGCGCAAGCCTCCCTGTATTCCCTGCGTGACCAGCGGGCTGCTACTGCTGCTGGCAGGTCGCCTTTGGTTGGTGCGCCTTTCCAGCACCGCGCCGTACTGCTGCCGCCTGATGGGGCTCCTCCCGATTCCACGTATGGGTTGCGCCGCCGTAGCGAACTGCGCCACCGGCTTGTCCATGCTTCCCCGCTGCTGGTGGGTTTTGCCTGGCTGGCTATGTTGGCTTGGGCTCCGTTGGTGGCTGTGGGCCATCTGCTGGTCAAGCGTCCGGCGCGGGCTCGCGGTGAGATTGTTGCTGCCGCCTGGAATGGCGCTCATGTGGGTGGGCTTTTTGCTGCCCGACGGCGCTTGGCTGGGGTGGCGTCGGTTCCGCGCCGTACCGTGCGGCCTTTGTTGGCGTCGTGGCGGCGGGTGTGGCGGGAGCGGCAAGACATTCGTTTGGCTCGCGCGGAAGCGCAGCGAGCCTTGACTGCCCCCAATGATGTGGAGCGGGCAGAGTTGGCGGTGTTGGCTCAGCGCCGTCGCCTGGCTTTTGCTGCTGTCATGCTGGTGGCGGTGGGTGCTGCTGTCGCCGTGTTTGGCCCGTGGCTGGGTGACATTGCGACGGGTGGCCGCATTGTGGGCGGTGGCCTGCTGCCTGTTCCTGTCCGATGGGGGCAGGTGTGGCAGGCGGCGACTAGTGGTTGGGTGCGTGACGGTTTTGCTGTTGCTGCCCCAGCCGACCCGCTGACTTTTGCCCTGTTGGCGCCCACGGCCCTTGCTGGCGGGTCGGCACAGGTGGCGGTCAACCTGTTGGTGGTGTCGGCGATTCCTCTAGCAGCCTTGGCGGCCTGGTTTGCGGCGGGGGCGTGGGTACGGTCTGTGGTGGTGCGGGCCGTGCTTGCGGTGGTGTGGGGGGCGGCTCTCCTTCTGCTGGGTGTGATTGGTGGCGGGCATGTGGGTGCGCTGTTGACGATGGTGCTTGCGCCGTGGGTGCTGCTGGCTGTGGCGCGGATGCTGGGGGTTCAGGCCCGCGATCTGCTTGCGGACGGCCCGGGTGGCGCTGTTGATGGTGTGGGGGGCAGCGTCCCTGGTGGGGTTGATGCGGCCCGTGCAGGTATTGGCGGTAAGAAGTCTAAGAAGCTTAAGAAGCAGGTCAAGTCTGGCTCTCTGTGTGCGGCTGGTGCGGCTGGTCTGCTGCTTGCAGCGGCTGTCGCGGGAACGCCGGTGCTGGTGTTGTTTGCTCTGCTGGCTGCCATCGTCGGTGTGATTGTTATGCCGGGGCGGCGGCGCTTGTGCGTGTATGCGTTGATTCCGACGCTCGTGTTTTTCGCGCCGTTTTGGATGCGGGTTGCCGATACCTGGCAGCAGGGCGGCTGGCTCATGTTGACCGCCCAGCCTGGCTTTGATGTTGGCGGTGAGGTTCGCCCTGCTTTCAGGGGGGCGCTTGAGGTTTCTGCCCCCGGCCTGGTTCCCGCTGTGGGCCGTGACATGCAAGAGGATGGCGCGATCATCCTCCATCTTGATGATGTTGCGCTTCATCCCTCCATCGCCTACGCCTTGCTTTATTCCGATGGCACTTCGCTTACCGATACGGCTGTTGCGGCCCGTCCCTTCTTTCTTGCGATGGCTTCTGCGGAGGTTGGGGATCGGCAGCAGGAGGCGCGTCAGAATCTGGCCGCTCTCATCGCCGACCTCACTGACGGCCAGCAGCCGTCCGTCGGCGATGAGTTGGCTGCTTTGGGTATCGGTGCTATCCAGACTCCTGACGTGGATTCAGGCTTGGCTGCCACGTTGGATGCCCAACCAGGTCTCATTCGGGTCACTGAGTCGGGTACGGCCTTGTGGCGGGTTGAAGCCTTTGCCGCCTCCGCTGATGCGGAGGCGGGCACTCCTCTTGCGCAACCGCCCTGGCCTTACCGAACGCCCTGGCTGGTGGCTTGCGGCATTGTTGCCGGCTTGTACCTGATTCTGGCTGTCCCGGCCCGCCGAAGGGGGCATTGACGTGGGTGTTCTTTCACGTGACAGGGCTGTATCGCCGACTGCGGTTCGGCGGGCTGTCGCCGTGACGTCCGGCGTGCTGATTCTGGGCATTGTCGGTGCGGCGGCAAGTTTTGTTCCCGGCTGGGCTGCCGACTTCGCTGCATCGCGTGGTGTTGTCATGCCAGATGATGCTGCAGCCGTCGTGACTGTTGACGGCAGTGGGCGGCAGACGGCACCGGTCGCCCTGGTGTGCCCTGCCCAGGTTGCTATGCCCACTGGTACGGAGGTGGGGGATGACCAGTTTGATGCTACCCCCGTCGAAACAACCTTCCAGC
This sequence comes from Cellulomonadaceae bacterium, assembly GCA_031283115.1. Lineage (GTDB taxonomy): Bacteria > Actinomycetota > Actinomycetes > Actinomycetales > Cellulomonadaceae > Xylanimonas. The sequence continues at coordinate 7,328 of JAITCK010000212.1, forward strand.
AGGTGGCTGCTGCTGTCGGCGGGACGGTCACTAGCGACGATGTAGCGCGCACGGTGATGGCGTCCCCGGCGAACGACGGGACGATTCGTGCAGCAGGTTTGGGGGCTTCTGTGACAACGGCTGGCGACCTGCGCGGCCTGGCTGTTGGTGCTTGTCTGCCTGCGGCTAGTGACCAGTGGCTGCTGGGCGGTGGAACCCGGCCGGGGGAGTCGGCTCTTCTCACGGTGACTAATCCTGGTGAGACTAGCGCTACTGTCACTTTGGGCGTGTTTGGGCCTGCTGGCCCGGAGCCTGTGGGGACGGGGGGCAGCCTGGTGCTTGCCCCCGGCCAATCGCAGCAGGTGCGAGTGGATGCGCTGGCTTCTGGCCTGCGTGGTATTGCCGTGGGTGTTCACGCGAGTGGCGGGCGGGTTGCCGCGTCCATGCAGGTGCAGGCTTTGGCTGGCCTGGTTCCGATGGGTGTTGACATTGTTGACCCGGCTGCTGTTGGGCGGCGCCTTGTTGTGGCTGGCCTGCGTTCTGACGGGCAGGCCGTAGATGACCCGCACGCCCCCCTGCTGCGCCTGTTGGCGCCTAACGGGGAGGCTGGGCGTGTGACGCTTACCGTGTACGGAACGGACGGCCAAGTGTTCCTCCGTGGTGCTGAAACCGTTGACTTGGAACCCGGCGTGGTCACTGACGTGCCCCTGGGTGGCCTTGACGCGGGCCTGTACGCGGTTGTTGTTGACGCCGATGTGCCTGTGGTGGCGGCAGGCCAGTGGTCGCGTCAGGGGGTTATGCCCAGCGGTTCGATTGTTGACGGAACCCCCGTCGATGTGGCCTGGATTCCCGGCCAGGCTCCCGGCGAGGCAGGGGTGGCCGCCCAGGCCGCCTTGCCGTTGGGAGTCCACGTCACGATGAGCATGTTTGCCGGGGGGGACGATGCTTCATCCCAGGCTGCAGCAGATTCACCTGTGACGGTTCGTCTTGTCGACCAGGGCGGCAAAACCGCCGTTGAACAGCAGGTTCCCTTGAGCGCCGGAGCGTTGGCCACCGTTGACATTTCAGCGCTAGTCGATGTTGTTCTGGCCGATTCCGCCACTGCGGCTCCGCTGCTGCTCACCGTCACCCCCGGCCCCACCCAGCAACTCACCTGGACTCTCACCCTCACAGCCAACGACACCACCGACAAGCCCGAAACTCTCACCGCCACCCTCAACCCCACCTGGCCGATAGCACCGCAAGGCCCCGTGTCGGTGCGCCAGGTGCCTATCCGTTAGGGCTGCCTCAGCAGCAGAGATGAGGCTGTCACGTTGTCGGTAGCGAGGCTCGCACGGCTTCAACCGTCCGCCTGAGTCCTTCCACCAGGGGCACCTGGGGTGCCCAGCCAGGAGGAGTCGGCCAGTCTCCCGCTGTGAAGGGAAGGTCTGAGGTGGGCGCGTCTTCCCTAAAGGAGATGTCCAGGGGGTGACCGGCAAGTTCGGCAAGGGTCGAAGCGACCTCCCCAACGCTTGTGGGTGTCGCTTGCCTAATAGAGGTCAGGGTGGGGGCTTCCTCGGCAGTCATCAAGGCTGCCAGCCCTGCCGCGACATCGTCCAGGTAGGTGAGGTTGATGGCCTGATGGGGTGAGCCTAGGCGGGCGGGCTCGCCCGTGGCTGCGGCGCGCGCCAGCAGGGGTACGAGCTTGTCCCGCGCATCCCCTGGCCCGTAGGTGTCGTACATGATCGTCTCGCGCACGTCCAACTGCGCCTTGTCGGCGTAATAGCTGGCGATCTCGGCTAGGGCCTGCTTCGTCGCGGCATAGAGCGATGCCGGTTCGCGGCGGCCACCGAGGAACTGGAAGAAGCTCGAGGTGAGCACGACCCGTGCATCGAGCAGCGATGCGGCGTCAAGCACGCCGGTGCCGAACTCCACGTTGGAATGAACCAGCCCGGCGATGTCTGCCGGAGTGTGGGTCTTCAGATACCAGGTGGCTAGGTGGGCGATGGCGTCCGGCGCCACCTCTGTGACGGCGGCATGCGCCGAGGAAGCATCGTTCGCAACGATTGCCCGGCCGACACCGAGGGCGATGAGTTCATCCGCGCGGGCCTCGTCCTTGTCGCGGATGAGGATGTCAACCTCCCACCCGTCGCTCAGCAAGCGAGAGACGAGGCCTCCGCCCAGGAAGCCGGTTGCTCCGGTGACGAGAGCCTTCATGAGTCGGTCCTTTCGAAGGGGGAGTCGAAGTCAGCGAGGGAGGGAAGGGCGTCGTCGCGCGCGGAGGTCACCGTCGGTTCCAGCGGCCAGGTGTGATCAATGGACCGCCAGTTGATCCCGGCGTCGCACTTTGGCGCGAACTCGTGGTCCTGGGCGTAGTTGACCACCGCGCCGTCGGTGAGGGCCTGGAAACCATGCGCGAACCCAGCGGGGATGTATAGGGCACCTCCTTGGGCGGCTGAGAGCCTGTACTCCTGCACCGCCCCGTAGGTGTCACCGCAGCGAATGTCCACGAGGACGTCAACGATCTCGCCGTAGGAAACCCAGACCAGTTTTGCTGCGGCAGCGGGGGGTAGTTGCGTGTGCATCCCGCGCACGGCTCCTCGGGCGGACGCGGACCAGAATAGTTCGCGGATAACGAACGGCACTTTGCCGAAGGCGTAGCTGTACGGTTTTGAGAAGGCTCCCCGCTCGTCCGCGACATGAAACATGGGGTCGAAGCGTGGTTCGTTCACGACGGGCCTTCCCTTTGTGTGACGGGTATGGCCTGCGGTGACGTTGTGGGGGCGTTTGCCGACCGACGGCCAAGATCAACTGTAGGCTATGGGCGCCCCGCTCGTCCGTTCTACGGTCGATCTGCCGCCCGAGCGGGCCGCAACCAGAGAGGGTAGGTTCGTCCGTATGAAGGCAGTTCTTCTTGCAGGTGGCCTCGGTACGCGAATGCGTGAGGAGACTGAGTTCCGACCTAAGCCCATGGTTGAGGTCGGCGGTAAGCCCGTCCTGTGGCACATCATGAAGATCCTCAGTTCGTATGGAATCAAGGACTTTGTTATCTGCGCTGGGTATAAGGCAGAGTTCATTGCGAATTACTTTGCGAACTACAGTCGCAACAATGCGGACTTCACGGTCACCCTCGGTGACAAGGACTCGATCATCTACCACAACGACAACCACGATGAGGCGGAGTGGACTGTCACCGTGGCGAACACGGGTACGAGCACTATGACCGGTGGCCGCATCAAGCGGATCCGTGAGTACATCGGTGATGAACCTTTCTTCTGCACCTATGGTGACGGCATCGCTAACGTCGATATCAAGGGTCTGCTGGAGTTTCACGCCGCGCATGGCCGCCTTGCGACTATGACAACCACCCGTCCTTACTCGCGTTTCGGTGTGGTTGATTTTGAAGAAGATGGAACCGTCGCAAAGTTTCGGGAAAAGCCGCAGACCGACGACTGGATCAATATCGGCTATTTCATCTTCGAACCTGCCTTCTTCGACTACATCCCTGGAGATGACACTGTCTTGGAGCAGGAGCCACTGCGGACGCTGGCGGCCGAACGTCAGTTGTCGGCTTTCAGGCACGAAGGCTTCTGGCAGCCGATGGATACGCAGCGTG
>JAITCK010000018.1 GCA_031283115.1 Cellulomonadaceae bacterium
TCTGTTCAGAACAAGGCACGGTGTCCCTCGCTTTCAATGTCACAGGACTTCCATCAGACATCGATATGACCTGCTCAGGAACGGAAAAGGCCGTTCGTAGACACATCGGCACCCTCGACCAATCCACGATTGGCGGTTGGTGGGCCAGCAACGCGGCCCCCGAGACAAGCGTCATTGTATGGCTCATCAACACCGATTCGTAGACCTTTCTTCCAGCCGATGGCTTTGACGTAAGGTAGGAGATGATTCTTCAGTGCCATCACTGCTTCCCATTGGTCGTTGATTGGGAAGTCTTGCGTCGCTGTCGTGTGCCGTATAGAGAGGTTGCCATAGAATCGCGGACGTGACCTCTTCGACATCGTTGTTTACTGCACCTCAGCCTCATCTGCTCGACCCGACGTATGCGCACAGGCAGGCTACCGCGCAGGTCACCGTTATCTGCCCGGATGGGGCGGCGCTGGCCAACAACAACATCATTGTCGAACAGGTGCGGCACAAGTTCCTTTTTGGGAACATCGGCTTCGACATGGTGGCTATGGCCAACGACTACGCCGACGGGGCGACAGTCAGCGCCGACGAAGGCCCGCAAGGTGGCCCCACGGAAGAAGAACTCGACTACGACAAAAAGTTTGCCCGCCACTGGCTGCGCCTCTTCAACATGGCCACCCTGCCCTTCTACTGGGGGAGGTTCGAACCAGAAGAAGGCAAGCCGCGCACGCAGGAACTCCTCAACACAGCCAAGTGGTTTACAAGCAGGGGCGTCACTGTCAAAGGCCACCCTCTCATGTGGCACACCGTCCAACCCCAATGGCTGCTAGGCAAGCCCTTAGATGAGGTGGAGCGCCTGCAACGGGCTCGCATCCGCCGCGAAGTGGGCGACTTTGAAGGCACCATCGACATGTGGGACGCCATCAACGAGGCCGTCATCATGCCCGTCTTCGACAACGGCGACAACGCGATTACCCCCCTGGCCTGGGCTAAAGGCCGGGTCGACACCATCCGTCTGGCCTTTGAGGAAGCCCGGGCCGTCAACCCCAGCGTCAAACTGTTGCTCAACGACTTCGACATGTCCACCGCCTACGAATGTCTTATCGAAGCCGTGCTCGAAGCAGGCATCACCATCGACGTGCTGGGCCTCCAATCCCACCAGCATCAAGGCTATTGGGGCTTAGAGAAAACCCAGCGCGTTCTTGACCGCTTTGGCCGCTACAACATTCCCATCCACTTCACCGAAACCACCATGCTGTCCGGCGACATCATGCCCAAACACATCGTGGACCTCAACGACTGGCAGGTCGATGAGTGGCCCTCCAGCCCGGACGGTGAAGAACGTCAAGCCGACGAACTCGAAGAGTGGTACCGCACCCTCGTCTCCCACCCCCTAGTCGAAGCCATCACCTTGTGGGGGCTCAGCGACCGGGGCATGTGGCTGGGCGCACCCGGCGGCCTCATCCGCGCCGACGGCACCCTCAAACCTGCCTACCACCGCCTCCACCACCTCATCAAAACCGAATGGTGGTACGACGTGCAGAAAATCTCCACCGACGCTGAAGGTCGCATCGACATCACCGGATGGAAGGGCGACTACCGCATCTCCTGCACGGGAGCCCCCGGCACCACCCCCTGCGCCGAGTTCACCCTCGACGGCGACGGCCCGTTGACCGTCGAACTGACACGCTGATTGCCGGTCAGCGCTGATGCCCACCATCATCCGCATCACCGACACCACTGACGCCCGCCTGGCCGACTACACCGACCTCAAAGACGTACAGTTGCGGTCGGTGCGGGAGCCTGCCGAAGGGCTCTACATGGCGGAATCGTCCAAGGTGATCCGCCGCGCCCTCGCCGCAGGCCACCAGCCCCGGTCTTTTCTCATGGCTGACAAATGGCTGGACTCCATGACGGACATCCTCGACGCCTGGCCTGACGTGCCCGTGTACGTGGGCACGGACGAGGCGATGACGGCCATTGCGGGCTTTCATCTGCACCGGGGCGCCATCGCCGCCATGCACCGGCCTGCTCTGCCGTCGGTCGCCCAAGTGTTGGCCACAGCCCGCGACGGCGGGCCTGCCTGCCGGGTCGCTGTCCTTGAAGACATTGTCGACCACACCAACGTAGGGGCCGCCTTCCGGTCAGCCGCCGCCTTGGGCGTGGACGCCGTGCTGGTCACCCCCCGATGCGCCGACCCTCTCTACCGCCGCAGCGTGCGCGTGTCGATGGGCACGGTTTTTCAGGTGCCCTGGACCCGGCTAGATACCTGGCCTGGCGGCATGAGCGACCTTCACCAGGCAGGCTTTACCGTCGCCGCCCTGGCTCTGACGGACGATGCCGTGTCCCTGGACGATGTGGCCGCCAGCCCTCCAGACTGCCTGGCCTTGGTTTTAGGCACGGAAGGCGACGGCCTGGCCCGTCAGACGGTCAAAGCAGCAGATGTTGTCGTAAAAATCCCCATGTCAGGCAACGTCGACTCCCTCAACGTCGCCGCAGCATCAGCGGTCGCCTTTTACGCCACCCGCGCACGATAACCGCCCGCACGTCCACCGGCTCCGCCCTGTCACCGTCTGCCCTGCCTTCCCCCGTTCGCCGCTGTCGAGCCAGCAGGTGAACCGCCCATCAACAGTTGTTACCCAACGGTGACGAGTGTCTGCCGAGGTTGCGGCCCTAAGCGTCGTTAGGGTGACGCTGTGACCGACATGGCGACGCCACAGGGCAAGGACACCGCACGCGCGAAACCTCTGACCCGGCTGACCGGCAAACTTCCCGGCAGCCTCTACCGGGGGGGTGAAGGAATGTGGTCCTGGCTGCTGCACCGCATCACCGCAGTGGCCGTCTTCCTTTTTCTGCTGCTGCACATCGCCGACACGGCAACCATTCGCATCAGCCCGGAGGCTTACAACGCCGTCATGGGCACCTACAAAAATCCTGTCATGGGCATCGGTGAAGCCACCCTGGTGGCAGCCGTAGTGTTGCACGCCCTCAACGGAATCCGGCTCATCCTGGTTGATTCGTGGACTAAAGGCCCCAAATATCAGAAAGTCATGCTCTACGTGGTGATTGGCCTCTTCGCCGTCATCATGGCCGGATTCCTGCCCGTCCACCTGCGTCACGTGTTCGGAGGCCACTGATGACTACTGTTGAACGCAGCCTGCCCCGCCTGCTGCAAACCCCACCATCCCCGTCGTCCAAGCGGGCTCCGCGCGGGCGTCGAGGTAGGTCAAACGGGGAACTGTATGGCTGGATTTTTATGCGGGCTTCCGGCGCCCTGCTGGTGGTACTCATTTTTGGCCACCTGTTTATCAACCTGATGACGGGCGACGGTATTCACGGCGTCGACTTTGCTTTTGTGGGCGGTAAATGGGCTGACCCCTTCTGGCAGTGGTGGGACCTGGTGATGTTGTGGCTGGCCATTGCCCACGGCACCAACGGGATGCGCACCGTCATCAACGACTACACCAGCCGCGCGGGCACCCGCCTGGCTTTCAAAGGCGCCCTCTACCTGCTGGCCTTCATCATCGTTGCTTTAGGCACGCTGGTCATTTTCACTTTTGACCCCTGCCCGCCCGGCGTTGCTGCCGACCTACTTCCCGCCATCTGCACTGCCTGAACCGCACCGAGACTGCTAGAGGATTTCTGTTATGCATACCCACAACTACGACGTGGTGATCGTTGGTGCGGGGGGCGCTGGGATGCGGGCCGCCTTGGAAGCATCCGAGGGCGCCCGCACAGCCGTCATCTCCAAGTTGTATCCCACCCGATCTCACACGGGCGCAGCCCAAGGCGGTATCGCGGCAGCCCTGGGCAATGTTGAAGAAGACTCCATCGAATGGCACACCTTCGACACCATCAAGGGCGGCGACTACCTGGTAGACCAGGATGTCGCTCAGATTCTCGCCACCGAAGCCGTTG
>JAITCK010000241.1 GCA_031283115.1 Cellulomonadaceae bacterium
CCTCCACCCGGTTCCGTCCCCTAGTTCAGGCCGCTACCGGGCCGCTGTTGCCGCCTGGTTTGCTGAGGTTTGGGCGCAGTTGGGCGACCTGCGCTACCCGGCAGGCCCCATCGTCGCCGTGCAACTCGACAACGAACCCAGCCTGGCCTTTCAAGACGCCATGTATTTTGCCGACTATCACCCGGCCACTGTTGAACGTTTCGGCCCTTGGCTCCGTGACCGCTACGGGAAGCTGTCGGCCTGGCAGGCGGCCTGGGGCAGGGCTGCCGGTGCTGACTTCGACACGGCCCAGCCTCCACGTCCGGCCACTGCCACCGCCTCCGCAGTGGACTTGATCGGCCAGGTGGACGCCCCCACTGCCCCATCACGGGCAGCCGACCACGACTGGGCCGCCTTCATGGAGTATGTGCTGGTTGACCATCTCGACTACCTCGCGGGCGTCCACGAGTCCCTGGGGGCCGGGCATCTGCTATCCACAGTCAACATCATCAACCATCCCATCCACGATACGGGGATGAGCCATCGGGCAGTTCGGGATGGGTTGGCAGCACCTGGCCGTCCCACCGCCGCTGTCGGCGTTGACCACTATTACGTGCCCCCACTCACCTGGGATGATATTGGCCGTCTGGCCTGCACTGCCGCCACGGCCCGAGCCGCAGGCGAGCCTATCGTCTGGGCGCCAGAACTCATGGCCGGCATTTGGCGGTCGCCCGGCGAGATTGTCGACTACCCCGACCCCACTGCCGTAGAACAGGAAGCCTGGTGGGGTTTGGCCATAGCCCTCGGTTACACCGGCTTCAACCTTTACATGCTGGTCAACCGGGAAAACTGGGAGTATGCGCCAGTAAACCGCGACGGTTCGCCCGCAACCTTTGCGGCAGCCGTCAAGGCCCTGACCGACATCACCGCCGCCCACCCTTCGCTACTGCAAGCCCGCCCCCAACACCGGGTCAGCCTCCTGTGGCATCAGCCGGACATCATCGACGCCTACACGGTGACCGGTACCGCCCGTCACCCGGAGGTTCCCTGGCATGACCCTGCCAGGGCCGCCCACTACACCGCACTAACCAGCGTCCAAGCAGCCCTGCTGCGGCACGGACACGGCTACGAGTTCTGGGATCCGCAGTACGCCAACCTCCCCGAAACTGACGTGCTGGTCATCGTTGAACCGACGACAGTGCCCGACGAATACCGCCAACGCGCCCAGGCGGCAGGCGTCACCGTCATCACCGTCACCAGCGACAGCGACCTGGGCTCCCTGCTGACCCCCTTCCCACCGCAGGCCTACGCCGCCTCCACCGCAACCATGCAGGCCTTCGCCTCTATCGCTGAAGCGCCCGACGGCTCCCGCTACCTCCACCTGGTCACCTGGGGAAGCGACAGCGGCCAGCACACAAAACCCGTCACCGTAGTCACCACACCCTCCACACCCGACGCCACCTACGTAAACCTGGCCGACGGCAGTACGGTGAAAGCCTGCGCCGGAAGGCTCACCGTCCCAGGTTTCTTAGGGCATCGGATTTATCGTGAGCACTGAGACGATTACGCCACAGGAAGTCCCCCCTGCCGCGCCACCCTCAATACGGCGCAGCAGGGAAAGACCAACCACCCGGCGTACCCCCACGCATGGCAAGGAGAGCCTCCCCATGGGAACACCACCGCGGAAGGAACGGGCGGGGACAGCAATCCGCCGCCGTGAAATCCTCCAGGCGGCCCTTGAAACCATCGGAGCCAAAGGCACGGCGGGGGCATCCATCTCTGACATTGCCGACCAGGTGGGAATCAGCAACGCTGGAGTCCTGCACCATTTTGGATCCAAAGACAATCTCATCCTTGAAGTGCTGCGCTTCCGTGACGAAAACGAGTTGGACGAACTTCCCCAACAGCGCATCCCTGACGGGGCCGACCTCTTCCGCCACCTCATCGAGACGGCCTTCGCCAACATGAAACGCCCCGGCGTAATCCAGGCCTTCACCGTGCTGGCCACCGAATCTGTGACCAGTGGAAGCCACACGCGCGACTACTTCCAGGCCCGCTACCATAACCTGCGCCGGGAAATCGTTGAAGCCTTCTACGTCATGGCCGACCAGGCGGGGCTGACCTGTGACGATCAGACTGTCCGACAGGCAGCGGCCAGCATTCTTGCCGTGATGGACGGCCTGCAAATCCAGTGGCTGCTTGACCCTGACGCCGTCGATTTAGGGCAGGCGTCAGCGCTGGCGATCAACGCCATCGTCGCGCAAACTCTTGAACCACGCCAACCCTTGAAGGACACACCATGAACTCTCCCGCCTACCCCTACCTGGATCCGTCCCTTCCTGTCGCTGACCGTGTGGCTGACCTGCTTGGCCGCATGACGGTGGAAGAAAAGGTGGGGCAGATGCTGCAACTTGACGCCCGCGAAGGGGTGGCCGACCACATCTTGACCAAGCATGTGGGGTCGATTCTGCACACGTCGCCAGCCTTGGTTCTCCAAGCGCACGAGGTCACCGACCGCACCCGCCTGGGCATCCCCCTGCTCATCGGGGAAGATGCTATTCATGGGGTGTCTTTCTTTGAAGGGGCCACCATCTTCCCCACCCAACTAGGCATGGCCGCAACCTGGAGCCCCCACCTGGTGGAGCAAGTGTCCCGCGCCACAGCCGTGGAGGCCTCGGCAACAGGATGCCATTGGACCTTCTCGCCCGTCCTGTGTATCGCCCGTGACCTGCGTTGGGGCCGCATCAACGAGACCTTCGGTGAAGACCCCTTCCTTATTGGAGAGTTAGCTTCCGCCTCCGTGCGCGGCTACCAGGGTGACGGTCTCACCGACCCGACAGCCATGCTGGCCACAGCCAAACACTTTGCCGGCTATTCCGAAACCCAGGGGGGCCGCGACGCCTCCGAAGCAGATATTTCCCGACGCAAACTGCGCAGTTGGTTCCTGCCGCCTTTCGAGCGGGTGGCCCGTGAAGGCTGCCGCACCTTCATGCTGGGCTACCAGACCACCGACGGGGTGCCCATCACCATCAACGACTGGCTGCTCACCGACGTGCTCCGCGGCGAATGGGGCTACACCGGCATGTTGATTACCGACTGGGACAACGTGGGCCGCATGGTCTGGGAACAAAAAGTTCAACCCGACTACACCCACGCCGCAGCGGCAGCCGTCCGGGCGGGCAACGACATGGTGATGACCACCCCGCTCTTCTTCGAAGGAGCCTTGGACGCCATCGCGCAAGGTCTCATCAACGAATCTGACCTGGACGCACCCGTGACGCGCATCTTGGCCTTGAAGTTTGAGTTGGGTCTCTTTGAAGACCGCCGCCGACCCTCCCCTGACCGTATCTCTGCAGTGATGGGCTCCTTCCAGGCACTCAACCTTGACGTTGCCCGCCGCAGCCTGGTGCTGCTGGAAAACAGGGCTGGCCTGCTGCCCCTGCCGACCGGGGAAGCCGATGCTGGCGCCGCCGCTGACGACGGCCCTGCCCTGCGACGGATCGCCGTGGTTGGCCCCCTGGCTGACGATGCCCAAACCCAGTTGGGAGACTGGGCAGGCAACTCCGGTCAGGTGGACTGGATGCCCGACGGCCACCCCCGCGACATGATCACCACCGTTCTTGACGGCATCCGCGCCGCCGCCCCGGCAAGCTGTGAGGTCACTTACGCCCCAGGTGCCGACATCTTGACCTTAGAACCCGACCCGGCAGGTGACTTCTTCCCCGACGGGCAGCCCCGCCCGCCCATCGTCGTCCCTGCCCCCGTCGACCCTGACCTGATCGGTCAAGCTGCGGCTGACGCCGAGGCTGCTGACGTGATCGTGGCCGTCGTCGGCGACCGGATCGAACTCGTCGGCGAAGGCCGGTCCACTGCCACTCTCAACCTCATCGGCGCGCAAGAAGCCCTTTTGGATGCCCTGATCGTCACCGGCAAGCCTGTGGTCATTGTGCTCATCGCCTCCAAGCCGCTCGTTCTGCCCCCGTCGGCAGACCAGGCTTCCGCCCTGATCTGGGCCGCCAACCCCGGCATGAAAGGTGGCCAAGCCATTGCCGAACTTCTCTTCGGTGCCATCGAACCGACAGGCCGCCTCCCCATTTCCTTCCCTCGGCATGTGGGCCAGCAGCCCAGCTACTACAACCAGATTCGCGGGCAGCACGGCGACCGCTACGCCGACCTGACCCAAAGCCCCGCCTACGCTTTTGGCCACGGGCTGAACTACACCAGCATCCACTACAGCAAACT
>JAITCK010000215.1 GCA_031283115.1 Cellulomonadaceae bacterium
GGCGCGGGCCTTTGTGGCCACGCTGACGGCCATGCGGGGCAGCGTCTCGCCTATTCCCGCCTATGACGCGGTCTATGCGGCCCTGCGGCAGTCGACCGAGTATGCCGTTGAGGCCTTTGCTTCCGACCTGCCAGGTTTTTTGGCGCGCTATCGGGCTGCGGAAGCGGAATCCCTGGCTACACCCCTGCTTTTCGATGGGGCTGAAGATGTGCTGGCTACCGTCGTCGCTGCGGGTGGCCGAAACTTTCTTGTTTCCCACCGCGACAACCAGGTTCGTGACCTGCTGCGCATCGAAGGGATTGACCAGTATTTCACTGCCGTCGTCACCGCCGATGACGGTTTCGCCCGCAAACCCGACCCGGCCGCCTTCCTCCACCTCATCGCAGAATACGGGCTAGACCCGCGCCGCACAGTGGCTGTCGGCGACCGGCCCATCGACATTGAGGCAGGTATTGCTGCAGGAGTCGACACGGTGTATTTCACCCTCGGGCCAAAAGATTGCCCGGCAACCCGAACCATCACCACCCTGCGCGAACTGCTATCCATTGTTTCGGCGGGTGACGACGATGTTGTGGCTGGCTTTTTACCGCCGACGACCTTCTGACAGTCTGGTGCTGAGAAAATCTTGGTGCACGCCGAAATATCGTGAATCGGCGGAAACTCTTGGCCTGAGACCTGCCCCCAGGCGGCCAGAGCAGGAACTTATCCACAGGAACAGGGTTGTTCACTTCCACTAAAGGCTTCGTTGTCGTGAAGGCTGGCAGGTGGAGGTGGTTGGCATGACGTCAAACCAAGAAGTCGGCAGAAACGGCGAAGAACTCGTCGCAGGCTTACTGACAGACCAGGGCTACTCGGTGCTCGCCCGCAACTGGCGGGGGACCGGCGGGGAGATAGACATTGTCGCGCTCGACGGGCACACGCTGGTGGGCGTCGAAGTGAAAACCCGCACGTCCCTGCGGTTCGGGCACCCGGCAGAAGCGATAACAGCCCGCAAGGTTGCGCGGATGCGGCGGGTACTTGGCGAATGGCTGGCCCACAACCGGGCAGGATGCGGCGGGCTTTTTCGAGACATTCGCCTCGACGTCGTCGCCGTGACCATGCCTTGCAGCACCGACGAGCCAGCGCCAGCGCAGGTGGACGTCCTCAAAGGGGTGTCGTGATGTCACTGGCCACAACAGCAGCCGTCGCCCTGGCCGGCTTGTCCGGGCATGTGGTGGAAGTCCAAGCCCAACTGGCCTTCTCCGTGCCCGGATTTTCCCTGGTGGGCCTGCCCGATACGGCCCTGCGCGAATCCAGCGACCGGGTGCGGGCCGCCGTCCTATCCACCCGCCTACCCTGGCCCAACAAGAAAATCACCGTCAACCTATCGCCCGCCTCCCTTCCCAAGGCAGGGTCTGCCTTCGACGTGGCTATCGCCGTGGCCGTGCTCGCCGGGGAAGGGGTTATTCCTATCAACGATGGGGTGGTGACCTGCGGTGATGCTGGTGACAGTGGTGGTCATGCTGGAAGCGGGAGTAGCGCTGTTGCTGGCTGGAAGGTTCGTCTGGACAGGGTGGCGCATGTCGGCGAACTCGGCCTGGATGGGAGGTTGCAGCCGGTTCGTGGTGTTTTGCCGATGGTAGTTGCGGCCGTTGCTGCCGGATACGCGGACGTCATCGTGCCGACGGCCAACGCCGACGAGGCCCGGCTAGTCCCCGGTGCCCGCGTCCGGTCGGCCAGCACGCTGGCCGACGTCATCGCCCTGCACGGCGGCGACCCGCCCCACCGGCCCGTTGTCGAACCAGCCCGCCTGCCCTGCATGGCGGAACAGCCCCGCTTCCACGGTGACTTGGCCGACGTGCTGGGCCAGCAGGTTCCCCGCCTGGCCCTTGAAGTGGCGGCAGCCGGTGGCCACCACCTGATGATGACCGGCCCACCCGGAGGAGGAAAATCTATGCTCGCTGCCCGTCTCCCAGGCATTTTGCCTGACCTGACCCCGCGTGAAGCGGTCGAGGTGACGGCCATACATTCTGTGGCAGGAGTTTTTGACCCGGCAGGTGGTCTCATCACCCGCCCGCCCTTCGAAGACCCCCACCACACGGCCACGCCCGCCGCCATCGTCGGCGGAGGCACAGGAATCCCCAGGCCAGGCGCTGCCTCGCGGGCCCATCATGGGGTTCTGCTGCTGGATGAAGCCCCGGAATTCTCGCCCCGCGTGCTCGACACCTTGCGTCAGCCTTTGGAGCAGGGCGAGTTGGTGATTCAGCGGGCAGGGGGCACGGCCCGGTTCCCGGCCAGATTCCAGCTGGTGCTCACCGCCAACCCCTGCCCTTGCGGCATGGCATCCGGCAAGGGTCTGCACTGCACCTGCACGCCAACGGCCCGCCGTCGCTACATGTCCCGCCTGTCCGGCCCTCTACTCGACCGGGTGGACATTCAGGTGGAGGTCGAGGCGGTGGGCAGGGCCGGAATGTCTAGCAAGCGCGGAGAATCGACGGCTGCCGTCGCCGAGCGCGTGGTTGTCGCCCGCCAGGCTGCCCGCAAACGCCTGGACGGAACCCCGTGGACCTACAACGGTCAAGTGTCCGGCCCCTGGCTGCGGCAGCGAGTCCGCCACCGGTGGCAGGCCTTCGCTGAGGTAGACCGCGGGTTGGACGCCGGAACCCTCTCACTGCGTGGCGCTGACCGCGTGCTGCGCATCGCCTACACGGTGGCCGACCTGGCGGGCCGCCCGGATCCCAGCCCCGCCGATGTGGGCCTGGCCATGATGCTACGAACAGGAAGAATGACATGACAACGATGGAATATGTGCCGCAAGTTCTTGACGTAGCAGGGCTGAGCGGCAGCACTGACAGGGCGTGTGATGCTGGTAAGGGGCGGGATGCTGTTACTGCGCCGCATGATGCTGCTCCTAGGCCGCGTGGCATTGGGGGCCTGCCGCGTTACACGGGGTACGCCTTTGACGTACACGACCCGCTCCTTGCCGCCGCCGCGTGGAGCGCCTTGGCTGAACCCGGTGATGAGGTTGCCGGGGCATTGGTCGCCAACTTGGGGGCCAGCGAGGCTCTACGCTGGCTGGCTCAGGCGGTAGAACAGGAAGAACCGGTAGTGGGCGGCGGTAGGTGTGACGCAGCGGAGAGCCTGGCGGAAGGGTGCGCTACGGTAACCGGACTGCCGGATGGGCAGGCGGTGAACCCCGCAGACGACAGCGCCCAGGCACCCCTCGCTGCAGCCCACCTTGCCAGGGGAGTGGAGCGGTGGGCGCCACGCCTGCCCGGCCTAGACCCCATCGTTGACCTAGAAGCGGTGGCACGCTGTGGCGGCCTCCTAATCACCCCCGATGACCCGCGCTGGCCTGCACGATTACGCGATTTAGGCGCGGCGGCACCCTTCGCCTTGTGGGTGCGCGGGAACGGCGACCTTGACGCCCTGTGTCGCAGATCGGTGTCCATCGTCGGGTCGCGGGCCTCGACAGCCTACGGCGAACACGTCACCGCCCTGCTGGCTGCCGGGGTTGCCGAGCGAGGTTTCACGGTGGTGTCGGGTGGCGCCTACGGTGTGGACGCGACCGCCCACCGGGCTTGTATTGGCGCGGAAGGGGAAACCGTTGCCGTCATGGCTGGGGGAGTGGATCGGTTTTACCCGCCCGGCAATCACGCCCTGCTGCGGCGGGTGATTGACTGTGGCGCGGTGGTGTCGGAATCGCCGCCGGGAGCGGTCGCCTATAAGGCGCGCTTCCTGTCCCGCAACCGGCTGATCGCCGCCTTGACCTCGGCCACGGTTGTGGTTGAGGCGGCATGGCGGTCGGGGGCATTGTCGACAGCCCGTCACGCGGCAGGGCTGATGCGTCCGGTGGGTGCCGTTCCAGGCCCGGTCACGTCGATGGCGTCGGGTGGTTGCCACCAGTTGTTGCGTGACGGCATTGCCACTTGCGTCACTGACGCCGCCGAGGTTGCCGAACTGGCGGGAACTTTTGGAGGGGACACCCTTTTTGACGCGGTGACGGACGTTGACGGGATGCCGGTGCTTGACAGCTGGAGCATGGAAGGGCTTGACCTGACGGTCCGCCGCATCTACGACACCATCCCCTTGCGAGGCTCCATCAGCGTGGCCACCATGACCAAAAACGCTGGCTGTTCCCTGTCAGAAACTTTGGGCGCTCTAGGAATCCTCGAAGCCCGCACCCTAGTCACCCCCACCCCCCAAAACCGATGGAAGCGAACTAAACGCTAAAACTAACAACAGTGTAAAGACCGTCTTGACAACATCGAGTGTAAAGGATAAGTTGACACATGGAGGTTCAAGAAAGCGCCCGCAAGCACGACGTGCCAGACGCGGACATTCTCCACGCATGGAATAACGCCGTGCGCGTGGGCGTGATCGAGTACGGTGGTGAAGATCGCATCTTCGTTATCGGCCCCGATCGCGGTGGCGCACTGCTAGAACTGGTTGCAGTACCAGCAGGCACACCAACTCGAATCATCCACGCTGATCGACTCCGCCCAAAACACTACGATTTGTTGAGGTGATACTTATGAGCACTGTTATTCGGGACGATGTTGACGCTTGGGTTGACAGCCTCGACCCAGCGAGCATTGACATGCGAGACGCAGTCCACTTCCGTCGCATCATCGCCGCACGTCAGGCTGTCGCCAATGCCGATGCTGAACTGCGTGCCGCCGTGGCTGCCGCCCGCGATGCGGGCGACTCCTGGGCCATTATCGGCGCCGCCCTCGACACCAGCCGTCAAGCTGCCTTCCAACGCTTCGGCCGATGAGCGCCCCGTCTGTGGATGTGTCGGTGACGCTGCCTGGGGGGATGGGGCGGGCGGTGGACGGGTTTGAGGGGTATTTGACGGCACAGCGGGGCATGTCCGACCATACGCGGCGGGCCTACCTGGCCGATGTGACGGCCATGCTGCATTACGCGCGGCGGCAGGGGGCGGAATCCTTAGCCCAGGTCAGTCCGGTCATGTTGCGTGGCTGGTTGGGGACGCAGGCGGACAGGGGATTGAGCAAGGCGACGCTGGCCCGGCGCAGCGCCTCCATTCGAGCTTTCTGGCGTTGGGTCACGCACACCGGCCTGGCCGTTGTTGACCCGTCGGCGCGGCTTGCCTCGCCCAAGGTTCCCCTTCACCTGCCTGACGTGCTCAGTGAGGGGGCGGCAGCCCGCCTGCTCGATACCGCCAGGGAGGCAGCCTTCGCCGCCCAGGGTGACGACCGTCCGCCCGCTTTGCGGGCGTGGGCGGCGGCGGAACTGCTGTATGGGGCGGGGATTCGTGTCAGCGAACTCATCGGTGCCGATGTTGACGACGTGGACACGTCCGAGCGGCTTATCCGCGTGCTGGGCAAGGGGGCTAAAGAGCGG
This sequence comes from Cellulomonadaceae bacterium, assembly GCA_031283115.1. Classification (GTDB taxonomy): domain Bacteria; phylum Actinomycetota; class Actinomycetes; order Actinomycetales; family Cellulomonadaceae; genus Xylanimonas. Next base: position 5,347 of record JAITCK010000215.1, read on the forward strand.
GTGGTGCCTTTTGGTCTGCCTGCCGCCCGCGCCATTGAGGCATGGTTGCGCGAGGGGAGGGGGGTGTTGGCCCGGTCTGACACCGGGCCTGCCCTGCTGATTGGGGCTCGGGGTGGACGGTGGACAACCCGCCGCGTCCGCGAGGCCATTCACGAACTGGCCGCCTTGGCCGGAGTGGACGACATCGCCCCCCACGCCCTCCGCCACTCAGCAGCCACACACCTGCTCGAAGGGGGTTCTGACTTGCGCACTGTCCAAGAAGTGTTGGGTCATTCCTCCCTGGCCACCACCCAGCGTTACACCCATGTTGATGCTGAGCGTCTCCGTGCCGTCTACGCCCAAGCCTTCCCCCGCGCCTGACCGGAAGACGGTGGCAACCACAGCCCGACTCTTTTCGATGAGAGCCAAGGCAACACACCGTTAATCAGATAGACCCTGGTGAGACTGCCTGACTCGGTGAGCGAGTCCGGTCAGGCGCGGTTTTTGAAGTAGTGGAAGAGGTGTTTTTCGCGGGTTGTTGCGGTGGCGAGAAGGGCGCCTATGGGGGGTGTCAGGCATCCGGAGGCGATGATGCGTAGGGCGGCCAGGAATACGTCATGCCAGATGGCCAGGCCGGTTGCTCGGGTGTAGAAGGCGGCGATGGCGGTGAGGATTATTGCGGCGGCTAGGGTCCAGGCGGTGGTTTGCAGGACGTAGACCCAGGCAAGGTGAGGTCGGGGGAGTCGGGCGTGCAGAGCCGCAGCGATTTCGAGGCGCCTAGTCGCCAGCGCGGCGTATCCGACAACAAGCCCGGCGACGGAAGCGGCTAGGGGCGCCCATCCGGTGGGACGGTGGTGGAGTTGGGTGGCAACGTCGAATGTTGCGCCCATGGACGCATTGAGTTGGCTAAGGCGGGGTTGGGTGTCTGCAGTGTCGATGCCGACGGCGTAGAGCAGGAGGGGGTTTGCGTCGCTGTCGACAGGCCAGATGGAGGTCAGGCATTGGACGAAGGTTCCGCTGGCGGGGACGGGTGCGAGGAGAGAGAAGCCGAGCAGGCGGTCGCGGCCGTCGTCGGGCCAGGAGAAGACGCCGGAGATGTCGATGTCTCCAGTTGCGGTGTTCAGAGTGGAGCCAGGGGTCAGACCGAGGGTGTCAGCCAAGTCTGCGGTGACCCACATTCCGGGGGCGGTGCTGTCAGAGTCGGGATGGACGGGTGCGCTGGCGGTCAAGACGTCGAAGAGGCCGGGGGTGACGTCGTGAACGGTGATGGTGGTGGACGGCATGGCCAGGGCAGTGACCGGCTGACCAGGGCGGATCGCCCCGGCTGCCGCAATGATTGCAGTGTGTCCGATAGCGTCACAGCGCTGCCCATCAACGCTGTGGGCGTCAAGAATATGTACGGCCCCGCCGCCGGTTTGGAAGGCGACGGCGTTGGCAAGTACATCGGTGATGGTGCGGGTGTCGGCGAGCATGGCGGCCCCGACGGCGGCAACGAGCGCGAGCGAAAAGATGAGCGCCCGTGATGTCCCGGTAACAAGGTCGCGCCAGGCTTCGGATAGCACAGAGCGAAATCTCATGGTGTCACCCGCCGGGAGGGTGACGGTGGTTCAACAGATTCGGGCGATGACGCTGGGGCTGTCGTGAGGGCTGTTTCTGGCGCAGTCTGGAAGTCGGCGAGGTCAATAACGCGAGTGCAGGCGTCGCGGGTATGGGCGTCGTGGGTGGCTATGACGACGATGGCTTGGTCTTGGGCAGATTCGGCCAGCACGGCGTTGACTGTTGTTGCTGTCGCTAAATCTAGTTGGGCGGTGGGCTCGTCCACGAGCAGAAGGTCAGAGCCTGTGGCGACGGCACGGGCCAGCATGAGGCGTTGGGCTTCACCGCCGGATAGGGCACGAAATTGTCGGTCAGAGACGTTGGCCAGAGAGAAGCGGGCAAGAACCTGGCGGGCTCGTCCTTCGGCATCTCGGCGGGCATATCCCTGACCAAGGAGGGGCAGCACCACATGGTCAAGTGCGGTGCGGCGGGCCACGCCGTGCGGGTTTTGGAATACCCAGCCGGTGTGTTGGATGCCCTGACGGTCGACGGTGCCGCAAGCCGGGTCAACCCAGCCAGCGATGATGGAGAGGAGGGTGGATTTTCCTGAGCCGGATGGGCCGACCAAGCCCACGACTTCACCGGGGTGCAGCACCGCATTGAGGCCAGCAAAGAGCATGTGGGTGCCGGGGAAGCGGTGTCCGAGCCCGGTCAGGCGCACGGCAGTATCGGTCGCTTGAGGGCCGAGTGTGGCGGGCCGCATCATCCGCAGCCTGCCAGGTGAACTGTGTCGAGGGAGACGGTGCTGGGGGAGGGGGAGTCATCGGTGAAAGTGACCATGGTGCGGCCTGCCTGCGAGGCGACAACCTGCACAGGACGGGGGTGCCCATCGGCAACGAGACAGCCCCTGTCTGCGGTCAGGGCAAACAACGCTGCCGGTGGAACAACGGTGACCTCAATAGGGGAGGTCAGAGTGTATTCCAGGGTTACGGGGGCGGGCGGAGTGAACTGCCACCAAGCGGAGGCCAAGGCGTCAAGGAAGGCCGGGTCGGAGACTAGGCCGCTCTCATCTACGCTGGCGGCTAGGTCGCCGAGGCGGGCCACCCGGTCGCCGGGAACTATGCCCTGGGTGGAGGCTGTCATGCGTACCCCGACGACGCCTGCCCCTGTCGTCGCTAGGGGGCCAGTAATCTGGTCTCCCAGGCCGACCTCGCACTGGGCGATGGACACGTCCGGGCTGGGCAGCCACAACACCTGGGATAACGGAAGTGACCCGTCGGGGCGGGTTTGGCCTGCCTCACTGAGCAGGGCGGCCACTGCCGTCCGGGTCGCGGCACCGTACACTCCTGACGGGTCAACGGGTTGTCCCAGCCGGGCCAGTTCTTCTTGCAGAGAGCGGACGTCATCACCCCGCGTGCCTGGGGTCAGATCCCGCCAAGGAGGTATTGAGGTCGCCAGCGCCAGGATGGGCCGGTTATCGACGGTCAGAGGGCTTGACCCCGAGGCCAGGTGGGCGCCTGTGGCGCAGTCGAAGTGTGTTACCCGACCCGTGGTGGTGACGTTAAGGGTGGAAGCCTGACCTTCAACCGGGGTGAAAGACACTTGACGAGAGTCAGTAAACGTCTGCGTGGTGACAGGCAGGCTGCCAGCCTCGCTGGGGCCGGTGACGGATGTCTCCACCGGCTCTGGCGCTAACAGCAGGCCAGCGATCGCCCCCATCGCAACCAAAGCGACAGCGCCTAGTCCGATTGCCGAAACAGCGAACCTTCCGTTTCTGGAACGACTAGACACGGGATACTCCTTACTATGTCGTTGCTCGCCTTAGCGGGCGTGGTTCCAGGGGTCGCTACCGAAACAACTGAGGACATGCTCGCTTGCGTTGTCAAACGGGCTAGTTGCAGCAGTGTTCGCCCAGGGTGAGAGCGTAGTCTCGTCAGTGGTGGGGTCAATGTCGACGGAGGTCGAGCCAGGGTTGACATAGTCCCAGAACTCGTCCTCGCCCATCGTCGCAACCTCGGGGTGCCCTACTCGCACCAGGCAATCGCGGATTCCCTCGTAAAGTGAGAGACCCTCTGGATTGACTCGTTGTTGTTGATAGAGGGAAGGAATGAGCCCGAGATACTCGTCACTGCACGAATCCATCAGGTCGTCCATCATCTGCTGACCCCGTTCTTCGCCATAGGCGGCAAAAAAGATGTCCGACGGCCTCACCGAGAGCCCATCGTCGCTGTAACTGACTTCAAGGTCGGGGTGGGCGCGAACAATGCAAGCCGTGTGCGCTGAGCGGGCCTCTTGGAGTTCCGCGTCAGTTATCCAGAAATCCTCAATGACGCTGAGTTGAAAATCAGTCGGCGGCCTGTCGCTATTTTGCATCCAGTCGGTTATCCACACGCGGTTGAGTTCAGTCACCGGATGCGCGTCATCCTGCGCCGTCGTGCCGCAGCCAGTCACGAGAATCCCGATGACCACGACCACGAACCCGGCAGCGAAGGCTGCCGGGTTACGGTCACCGCGCCTCGCTAGATGCCGAACCATCCCGACCACGTACTCGAAGCAGTGATACGGGCGGCAATGGCCGCCACCTTCCGCTTGAGTGTGAATGTGTTGTAGTCCTGAGTCATGTCAGACATCCTTCCTTGGATGACGTGTAGTTTTACTTTATCGCTGGATGCGAGGTGAGGCGATGTCGGTTCGCCTACTAAGCGACGAGCGCGAATCCTCACCGCTGTGCTGTCTCTTGTGCGGGCCGCATCACCGCCAGATGGGGCGGCGGGCGGCGATGACTGCGGCGACGGTGGCGAGGCAGGCTGTCATCGCGGCGGCCAGGTAGGCGAGGGGCGGGCCAGCGGTGATGACATACAGTTCGCTGCAGCGCATCGCACCGCCGCAGGCGTAGGGGAGGAGTTGACCGTCGGCGGAGACAAGCCATTGCAAGAGTCGACTGCCGGGACTGTGATATCCGGTGCCGACGCCCAGGCCGAGCAGGACAATCTCAGCGACGATGACGTAGACGAGCAGCAGGACAATAACGACAGTGCCTGACCGGAAGATGGTCCCCAAGGCGGCTCCTAGGAGTGCCCCGAGCCCTGCGATGATGATGCCGCGTAGCAGTGGAAACACGGCCCGCGTGACGGTCATTCCTTCGGTGAGGCCGCGCTGTTGACCGACAAGAAGCAGCCCGCCAGCGGTGATTCCGAGCAGGATTGCTGCGACAGCAGTCCAGCCCCACCAGCAGGTGAGGATGCGGGCGGCAGTAGGGCGTCCGCGCTGGGCGGGGTCGGTGAAACTGAGGCGCACGGTACCGGTCCGCCATTCCCCACCCACCAACAGTGCTGCGGCAACCAGGCCAATCAGCGCGACGGCGACGGCGACGGCTGCAACATCGAGTGGCAACTGTTCGGCGAGTGGGTAGCGCGGTTCGACAAAGACAGCTTCGGCAGGTACCTCAACGCCCCAGATGGCGAGCGATTCGGCGGCATCGTCGTGGGCTTTGGCGATGGCTGCGTCCAGGTCGCCGTGGGTGGATATCCAGCGACCGACCGGCACCGCCACTGCGATGACAGCGGCAAGCAGGGCGGCTAGGTGGGCGGCCAGGCGGTGACGGATCCAGAACCATTCTGTTGACAGTGTGTGTCTCATCGGTGGGCGCCCCTTGCTGGTGTGTCATCTGGCGAACTGTCGGCTACCGCACCGGTTCGTGTTCGTTGCAGCCTTGTCCGCAACGTGGCCGTAGGGGCCGACCCGTAGGCGTCGTAAATCCGGTTGAACAAGCGCCTAGCCACACTGATTTCCGAGACAGTGACCACGCCGCGCAGCAGGTCAACGGCCTGGGTGATGTCGGTGCTGGCGTCCACGAGCAGGCCGCGGGCGGTGCCTTCGGTGTTGATGTTGTGGGCGGACAAGACGGCGGCGGCGTGAGCGTCGTCGTCGGTGCGCAGGATGTGGCCGGTTCCAGCCAAGCCTTGTGCCACCTGGGCTACGGTGCCGGTAGCGGTGAGTTTTCCGCCGCGCAGGCAGGTGACTTCGTCGCAGACGAGTTCGAGTTCGGCAAGGTCGTGGGAGCACATGAGTATCGTGGTGCCTGTGTCACGCAACTGGCCGATGAGTCTGCGTAACTGTTCCACGCCTTGCGGGTCGAGGCCCGATGTCGGCTCATCAAGGGCGATAAGTTGCGGCTCTGCAGCTAAGGCGAGGGCAATGGACAGCCGTTGCGCTTCCCCCGTGGACAGGGTTCCGCCCTTGCGGTCGGCGAAGGCGGTCACGCCGACCGCATCGAAGACGCCTCGCATGTCGGGGCGGTCCAACTGGCGGAGCCGATGGTCGATGATGGTGGAAACGTGCAGGTCGGCGGGGTAACGTGACCCCACAAAGAGCACTGCCGGGCGGGCGGTGGTGCGGATAGCCCCTGAGGTGAGGGGTATCTGTCCGGCTAGGGCGCGCATCAGGGTCGTTTTGCCTGCGCCGTTGTGGCCCAGCAGGGCGTGAACTGTCCCGTCGTGCACGGCAAATGACACAGCGTCAACGAGTCGTCGTCGCCCTCGGGTGACGGTCACTGAGTCAACAACCAGCCCGGCAGCATCCACGGTGTCCTCCTATTCTTCGCCGATAAACTGAATTGCGCACACCACGGGAGTATCTGCTCCTTTCCAAGCGTCTGCCTGTTCAGGGAAAAGAGTCCAGCCGACCTTGCCTCGCCCGTTACCGTTTTCTGCATACCAGGCGTCGATAAGCGAATCACAGACCCGGCCTAATGCTCGTGCTTTTGTTTCAAGGTCAGCATCTTTGTCGGGTGCTTCAGATCCGAAAGTTGTCACTGTGACAATAGTTGCTGCCTGCGGAATGTCACAGTCGATGGTTTGCAGCATCCCGTCATCAAGGAGATAACTGCCCAGACAGTGGTCAGTGGTTATCTCATCGAAAGGCACCAATGTCACGGTGTTGCCTTCCAGCGCTTCGAATGGGTTGCTCCCTGGCGTGCCTCCGTTCCCCGATGACGCACATCCCGCAAGAGCCAAGGCGCACGCAATCATTACGCACGCCTTCGCGCCTGATGGTGTGAACAATGATAGGTAATCCCTACGCATCACTTTTCATCTTTCGCTGGATGTCTATTTTTGCGAATCAAGGATGTGAGTAGGTAAATAGAAATCGCTAGAGTGACCACATTGCCGAGATAGCCGAAGCCTGTTGGTGCAAAAATGGCGCATACTGCTAAACCGATAACAACCAGAAGTAACCGTTTTGTCACATAACCGAAAATTGCACAGAAGAAACTAAGTGTAGAAACGATAACAAGCACTGACAATGTAAAATTAAGCCACCTGACAGAAACCCACCATGCGAAGATGAGTGTCACTAGTGCTGTGATAAGGCCGGTTCGTGCCCCCCAAAGAACCGACTTTTTCCAGACGACGCTTTTTGCGAACATTTATTCATTCCTCACCAAGTGCGACTGGTGCTAGTTTTAGATGCAGTGGACATGTGCGTTCCAGGGCAGGACCTATCCTGGGCGAAAGTCACCCCATATGAGCCGTTTGCATACGAGATGTTGGTATTAGTCAACTTGATTGTTTGCCAGGAACCGCTAGCGTTGCACCACGCCCAATCTGTGTGAAAATTATGCTGTGACCTAGCGGAAGCTGTTGCTGCCCATGTCCTGTTGACCCACGGGAAAGTGATTCCGGTAGAGTGATTCCATGATAATGCAGTATACGACTCTGCCCACACGTCACTTTCCATCCGTGTCTGACTTCCTGTCCAGCATCGGTTCGAGTGCAGTCTTGACCGTGCGATGGTCAAACTAACCACATCGAGCACCGTTTGTGATGAGTGAATGTAGTTACATGAAGTGCCTCGTGGTAAATTATTCGATGTTTTCATATCGATTGAAGAAGCGGCTGAAATAGAACTTCCTTCATCAGGTGAAGCGGGATCGCTAGTAATGTTGCGAACGCCAGTGATTTGCGATATTATACAGTTCTCATCTATCACATAATCGACAACTACTTGGTCGGATGAATGAATGTTTACATGCACATTAATTTTATCGCAATTCCCTTCATTCGATACTTTAATTTCTGCACCTGTGACCGGTTCGACAATCTTTCGAATTTCCGACAAGTACTCATCTTCCTGTGCGTAAGCAGTTCCGGTCATTCCAGTAAAACTGATAACCATTCCTGCGATGAGCAGTGAGGTTGAGATTCCTGCACCCATCCTTCTTTTTGCGCGGCGGTGCGTTTCTGTGTGGTGAGTAGACATCGGTGTCATCTTTCTTCTGGTTTTCAGGCAACAGCCGGTTGCCTGCTGTGGTGGTGAGACTGATTCGGTGAGTGAGCCGGGCGTAGGGGGTGCCGACAGCATCCCCTGCCTTCTACGTGTGGCGAGATGTGCTCTCTGTCACATGAAAGTCTGTGGTGTAAATCACATGGATATGTGTGACAAATCGAGTCCCAGCACATACGTACAGGTATGGACACACGTCATCAGCGCCGTCATGTCACTACACGTTCCCTTGTCGCCCTGCTCCTTGCGGCCACGCCATTCCTTGTCGGCGCAGCGGTACCCAGCGAGATGCCGACAGAAGACACAGTGCCGCGCTCTTCAACACAATGTGCGACAGGGCAGTTTTGCCAATGGAGTACGGCGAACTACCTGGGTACGGTTTACACAACAACGGTGTCAGCGAAGGACACAGGGATGGCAACGGCGAGGTCAGTGTGGAACCGGACGAGCAAGGCGGTGAGGGTGTACTCCGGCGTCAACTACAGCGGAACGTCCGTCTGCCTGAAAGTCGGCCAGCAAACCCCCTCGACCTCCCTCCCGGCGAAATCCGTGAAAATACTCTCGACGGCAACCTGCTAGATGCATCGTCTGATACTGCCAGTGACGGAACCGATGCAGCACTCGCCACACTCTTCACGTCCGTCTATACCGACCTCCAACGGTATGCGGCACGACGGGTTGGCTTCAACGACGCACAAGACCTCGCATCAGACACGATGGTCACCGCATTTGAGCGGTGGTCAGACGCTCCGCCAGGACTCGACCGTCAGCGGGCCTGGACGTTCGGGATACTTCACCACAAAATCAGCAACTTCCATCAAGCATCTGCCCGGCGTACCTTCGCCGTCGCCGATGTTCCCGACGCTATCGACCGAGAGGAACCACCAGATGACCTCATCTCATCCCTTGACCGAGTGCGGAACCTCCTTGCACACCTCCGCCCCGCCGAAAGAGATACCTTCACGCTGATTGTTGAGGCTGGCCTGTCATCAGCGCAGGCCGCAGAGGTACTTGGCTGCTCTGTCACAGCAGTGACAACCAGAGTATCCCGCGCAAAACGGCACCTGGAAAAAATACTGAACACTATCCAGCGAGAGGAGGGAAACGATGACGGCAACCCCTGACGCACCCGAGATTGACACACCCGAGATTGACCAGGCGCGAGCCTTCGCCCGCGAACACGGCCTGCTCCCGCAGATTCCATCAACCATGCTGTTGCACGGCGCAGACCGCGATGACGAGTTCCGCACAGTTCTCGCCCGCGCTCGCACAGCTGCGAGCGTTACGCCGACGCACGAATCCTCTGCGACACATTCCCCGCGCCCCCATCGACGGTGGTCGTCCCGCACGCTCTATTCCCTTGCTGCATCTCTGCTCGTCTTTACGGTTATCGTCGTCTGGATGATTGGCGGCGGCGCTCCCGCCGCAATGGCTACCCCGCCAAGCTTGACCTACTCCACCGCGGATCCTGCCCAACTCAACCAGGCGCCAGTTGCAGCGGGTGTGCTCGCAGACCTCGCCGACACCGCTCGAAAACATGCTCCATCACAGAGCACACCATCGGATGCGGCATCCGTTCAGTTTGTGTCGACAACAGGGTGGCTCCTATCTATTCATCAAGAAGCAGATGGACACGCATTCGCCGAAGTCTCCTCGACTGTCACGCGCAGGTGGCTGGCGCCTGACGGGTCGGCGTTGGCGGAGCAAAACCGTGGACCAAACCTCGACCTCGACGGGCACATTCTTGACGTCTCCCACGGCCCCGACCTTGACGATGCTGTCCAATCCGATGCTCTACCCCCAGGCACCATCGACGCGATGTTCGTTGCCAACCTGCCAGCCACCCCGGACGCTCTGCGAGAAACCATCCTCAACCTCAACGCCGCACCGTCAACGCTGCCCCCGGTTGAGCAGGCCTGGCTCATGGCAGATGAGGTTCCCAGCCTGTTCTCAACCTACGTTGTTCCTGGTCGCGTTGCCGCAACCCTGTGGGACGTTCTCGCTGACATGCCCAGCGTGCGCGACTTGGGCACCACCACAGACCGTTTCGGACGGACGACTGCTGCCATCGCCGTGCCGTCACCACCCTCTGAGACAGCCCAGCGAGTGCTTGTCCTCCTGATTTCGCCAACCACCGGCCTCCTGCAAGGAACCGAAGAAATAACCCTCCGCAACGACAAACTGAGCATCACGACCCCCACCGTCACCGGCTTCCAAACCTGGACAGACGCCCGCTACGTCACAGCCATCGGCTCAACCGACCCCAGGTAGCGCTCAGGAAGTCGGCACTGATCACAGCGAAGTAACAGGTCAGATGGAGGTTCCCCGTGCCTGAGAGCATCCATCCTGTCGAGGCCAGCAGGTTAGGCCCACTGGCCGCGGGATTCGAGAACTTGCTTGAGGAGGTCGGCGCGGTCGGTGACGATACCGTCAACGCCCAGGTCAAGCAGGCGGGTCATGTTGTCAACGTCGTTGATGGTCCACACGTGAACAGGTTTTCCTGCCCGGTGGGCGGCGGCGACGGTGGCGCGGTCAACGACAGTCACAGCCAGCGGGCCGCGCTCTTCGCTGGGCAGCAGGTGGCGGGCAGGAACCTGCAGGGCGTCCACGTCGCGTAAAGCTCGGCGACACCAGGCGTCGATACGGGTGCGGGCGCCACCCACAAAAGACGCCACCTCAGCCACACCGGCGCTGGTAGCGACAGGCCGGGACAGGCGGGCGACAGTGGCGCGGCGGCGGGCAGGGGAAAAACTCGTCACGCACACCCGATTCCATGATGCCGTATGCTCAATAGCGGTGGCGATAGGTTCGATGCCGGACACATGCTTGACATCAATGTTGACCCGCAGGTGAGGCCACGTGCCGAGCAGGTCGGTCAGGGCGGGCACCGGGTCAACGCCACCGATTTTCGCCTGCTTGACCACCGACCACGGCAACTGGCCCACCTGGCCGTGACCGTCCGTCGTGCGGTCCAGCGTCGTGTCATGCAAGGCGACCGCCACGCCGTCCGACGTGCCATGCGCATCCGTTTCCACATAAGTGAAACCCAGGTCAACAGCCGCCTGAAAAGCCATCATCGAATTTTCTAAGCCGTTATCCACCCCACCAGGCCGGGAGAAGCCACGGTGGGCGAGGGCAGCAATCCGGCGGCGCCCATCAAGGCCAGGGGCGTCAAAGTAACTCAGCGTGTCGCCCATCGTTACCGGTCACCTGCCGTTGGTGCGGGCAGAACGTTGGCCAGCCAATGCAGGACGCCGGTAATGTATCTGTCGCGGGGGCCGTCATCGGACAGCGACAAATCGTGGACGCCGCCGTCGATACGCATGACAGCCACCCGCCGCCCCAACTTTGGCGCCAACGTGACCAGGCGATCCACGTCCAAGACGGTGTCGGAGGCGTCCAAGCGCGGATTACCCAAGTCGTCGGTACTCGAAGCCGTCGACGCAGCCAATAGCACGGGGCAGGCGATGTCGAGGCCACGGGTTACGCGAGCCTGCGCGGCCAAGACAGCCGCCACCCAACCGGCGCGCGTCGGCTGCCCGTCCGGGTTCTTCAACCGTTCATCAAAAAACCAGCGGCCCCCATTGGTATCCAACTGTGCGGTGCCATAAGCCGAATGATTAGGGTCAACGACAACGGTTGGCGCGACAGCCCCCAACAGGCGCACCGCCGCGCGTACCGCCCTGCCCGCCAGGGTTGTCCCATCAGGGATGAGGGACCCGTTGACGGGGGTGGGCAGTTCAAGGAAGGGAGAGTTGAGGACGAGAGCATCCGGCATGAGCGTGGCAGACCCGTCATCGGCGGCAGGGTTGGCGCGTGGGCCGCCGACACCGGACGGGCAGGTGGCCGGGGGTACGCCAGGGAAGGCATCAAGCAGGCAGGCCGCCGTCAAACCGCCCGTCGAATGGGCGTGCAAAGCCACAGGCAGGCCAGGATGCTGAGCGCGGATGACACGCAGGGCGGCAACAATGTCGCGGCCTTGGTCACGCAAGTCAGTGACATGATGGGGAATGTCGCCGTCCTGTAAGGCTCGGCCAGCCGTGCGAGTATCCACGGCATAGAAGAGGAACCCGGCGTCACGGGCGGCATCAGCCAGGTGGGTTTGGAAAAAATAGTCGTTATACCCGTGAACGTGCAGGACGACGCCGCGCGGGCTGGGCACCGTTGCGCGTTGACGAACCAGTACGGCAGGGCCCAGCGGACACTGCTCGAATCCGTCCCCAAGAATGTCGGGCTGCCAAGTGACTGTAGGCGCGTTCACAAGTAGTGAGTGTAACGGCAGCATTGAGCGTAACGGCAAGCATGGACAGGCATCGTTGTCTACATCGGCAACCTTGACCGGGCCCGGCATCGGGCATAGTCGGGGGTTGTGACTACCATGGTTCCTGCGCCCTCCGACGCGCCCACCCCCATGCCCGCCGCCGCAACCGGCCTCGACCTGCAAACAGGGCCGGTCGACAAGCGCAAAGTATGGTCGTGGGCCTTCTACGACTGGGCCATGCAGCCCTTCAACACCGTCATCCTCACCTTCGTGTTCACGGCCATGTACCTGGTGTCCGACAGGTTCGTCGACCCGGCCATTGTCGCAGCACAAGGCATGGAAGCCGCCCAAGCCCGCCTGACGTCCGGTCTAGGCCTGGTCACCACCATCGCCGGAATCGCCATCGCCCTTGTCGCACCCGTGCTGGGCCAGTGGGCTGACGCATCGGGCAAACGCAAAGCCTGGCTGGGCGGATCCACCCTGCTGATGCCGGCCGTCATGGCGGCCCTCTTCTTTGTCCAGCCAGACCCGGCCTTCTTCTGGATGGGCGCCGCACTGGTCGCCGTGGGCGGCGTGCTCAATACCATCGCCGAAACCAACTACAACGCCATGGTCATCTCAGTCGCCAACAAAGACACCATCGGCCGCGTCTCTGGCCTGGGCTGGGGGATGGGCTACACCGCAGGCGTAGTCAACCTGCTTATCATCGCCGCCGTCGGCTTCACCTGGGACTTGGACGACCCCGCCACCATGCTGTTCCGCTGGATTGCTATCGGCTGCGTCGTGTGGGGGCTCATCTTCGGCTGGCCCATCTTCAAAAACGTGCCCGAAACCGTGGTGGAACAACGCAAGTTTGCCGGATTCTTCGCCGCCTACGGCGAACTCTTCCGTACCGTCAAGCACCTCTACCGCACGTCCCGATCCACCTTCTGGTTCCTTATTTCCTCGGCTGTCTACCGCGACGGCCTGTCCGGCGTATTCGCTTTCGGCGCCGTCATCGCGTCGGTCGCCTTCGGCTTTAGCGGCATGGAAGTACTCA